>NZ_DASSTI010000065.1:0-23109 GCF_035708005.1 Segeticoccus sp.
GTCTGGTTGCCGACGACCGTGGTGACCGCCAGCAGCTCGATGTCGGGGTTGCCGTGCGCGAGCATCAGGGCGATCGCGTCGTCGTGGCCGGGGTCGCAGTCGAGGATGATCTTGTGTGGCAAGGAAGGCTCCCATCGAGGCGGCGCACCATGCCGACCGCCGGCCGACACGGTAGCTCCGCGAGGTGGGTGCGGAGCGAACGGGTCAGAGCTGGATACCTCGGGTGAGGGCGCCGTCGACCACGAGGTTGGTGCCGCTGATGCGGGACGCGCGCGGGCTCGCGAGGAACACCACGGCGGCCGCGGACTCCTCTGGCCTGCCCATCCGGCCGGTCGGGTTCAGGTCCATGGCGGTGTCGAACAGGGCATGGTCGTTCTGCTCGACGTTGGCCCAGATCCCGCCCTCGAAATAGGTGTTGCCCGGCGAGACCGTGTTGGCGCGGACCCCTTGCTCGGCCAGCTGGAACGCGAGTCCGTGGAGGTAACCGACGATCGCGGTCTTGGCGGTGCCGTAGGGGCCGGACGCGAAGTCGGACTCCCGGCCGGAGACGCTCGAGATCGCCACGATCGAGGGAGCGTCGCTCCGCTTGAGGTACGGCATCGCGGCGTTGACCAACCGCACGGTGTGCATCAGGTCGACATTGAGGCTCCGCTCCCAGTTCTCCTCGGTGTCGGGGATGGCGAGGGCGCTGACGTTGGCCACGACCACATCCAGTCCGCCGAACTCCTCCGCGCACGCGTTGACCCACGCGGCCAGGGCCTCCTTGTCCCCGACGTCGACGCTCGCGCCGTGCACGGTGCCCCGGGAGGCCAGCTCGGCCTCGGTCCTGGCGACCTCTTCGGCGTTGCGGGCACAGAAGCCCACGCGGGCGCCCTCGTCGAGGAACGCCGCGACGGTCGCCCGACCGATGCCCCGCGTCCCGCCGGTGACGAGCACCCGCTTGCCGGTCAGCTCCAGATCCATCCCGTCCTCCTCGTGTGGTGCTGCTCTTGACTCATGAAACGCGTGGCTGATTCGACGGGTGAAACGTGTGGTCGACCGGTTGCCGCGCTGCCTTGGGCAGGCGTCAACCGACACCGAGCGCGGCCGCCCGCTGACGCAGGTCGGCGTGCAGACCGCCGTAGGCCGAGGCCTGCGGCAACAGCGACTTGGCCGCCTTCACCACCACGCTGTAGTTGGTGTCGACGACGTTCGCCACCGGCACCTGGGCCATCTGGGTGAGCAGCTGGTAGCCATCGAGCGGGTCCAGCGCGAACAGGTCACCGAACCACCCGATCATGTCGCGGCTGGCGATCCGCCACGCGTCCTCCATCGGGCGGCTCGAGCCCACCGACATCCAGGCGTCGTCGTCCTCGATCCGGGGCCACGGCGTCGGCACACCCTTGACCAGCTCGACCAGCACGGTCGTGGTCATCGCGCCTTCCACGGCCGTGCCGCAGGCCTCACCCTCACCCTGCCGGTAGTGCCCGTCGCCGAGGGAGAACAGCGCCCCCTCGACGTTGACGCCGAGGTAGACGGTCGCGCCCGCCCGGACCTGTGGGGCGTCCATGTTGCCGCCGAAGCGCTCCGGCACCAGGGAGCTGTGCGCCTCACCGGCGGCGGGGGCCACGCCGACGGTGCCCAGCATCGGTTCGACCGGCAGCTCGATCCGGTGGTCGCTGCGGCTGGCGACGAACGTCACCGTCTGCCGGGAACGGTCGAGTTCGTAGATCCACGTGGTCTCGGGAAGCGGGGGCTGGAGCGAGGCCACCCGGTCCGTGCTCGTCATACCGCCGAAGAACGGAATGAGCGAGGAGGCGCCCCAGTCGCGGGCCGGCTCCAGCGACACCAGGTGCAGCGCCAGGGTGTCACCCGGCTCGGCGCCCTCGACGTAGAAGGGGCCGGTCTGCGGGTTCACGTAGGGCATGTTCAGCCGCGCCGACGGCAGGTCGTCGACGCTGCGGAGGGCACCGCAGAACGCATCGTCGGACCAGAGCCGGAGGGCATCGCCGGGACGGACGCGTCGCACCGGGGCCACCCCGCCGAAGGTGAAGGCGTACTGCTCAGGGCTGGGGGTGAACTCGCTGACGTCCATGCGGGCAGAGCGTAGCGAGGACCGGGCGGGCCTGCCGCCCGGTCAGGGCAGCTCCACCTCGTCGCTGTAGACGAGCCGCCGCGCCATCCGTTGCCGCGGAACGGCCGTGACCACGGCGGGCGGCTCGTCGGAGGGCAGGACCTCGTACTCCGCCACCCGCAGGCGCAGCCGCTCGCCGCGGCGGACCTCCGGCAGGGCCAGGGCACCGGACCACCGCACCCCGGCGTAGTCGTGCCGCCACGGGAACCGTGGGTCCGGGCGGACCTCCAGGGGAACCGGGTCGCCGGCCACGGCCCAGTCCAGGTCCGACGAGGAGTTGGCGGGCAGCCGCTCCACCCACGCCTCCACGTGCCGGGTGGCGCTGACCTGCCGGGCGAACTCGATCGCCGGCGCCTTGGTCGCCGGCACCCCGACCGGGCCGGCGAGGGTGACCGTCGCGTGCCGCTGGTCGGCGGTGGTGATGAAGGTTGCCTCGCGGCGCGGCAGCACCTGGGCGAAGTCGGCCTTGACCGTCTTCGACAGTTGTTGGCCGGTGACCGAGTGCGGCTGGTACCGCCCGAGGTGCAGCTGGACGAAGGGCGTGTACGCGTCCCCGGCGTCGACCTGCACGTCGCAGAACCACAGCCGACGCTCGGGGTCGAACTCCGGTTGGTGACCCACAACGGTCACCCGGCTGCCCGGCACCTCGGCCAGCTCGAGGCCGCCCGCGACCGCAGTCCGCAGGGGGAATTGGTGGATGTACGGCCCCGCCGGCAGCTGCTCGCCCTCGAAGACCGGGTCGGTGCCCCACACCGTGGTGAAGCGCCGCGCCTCCGGCCCCGTCCCCGTGACCAACGGCAGGTATGCCGTGAGCGCGGCCGAGGTGGCCGCGCTCTCCTTGGCGGCCACGACAGCGGCGTCGGACAGGGAGGAGCGCTCGATCGCGGCCTGGGCGCGCAGGAGGAACTTCTCCAGCTCGGAAGTCGCTCGCAGGCGACGCGCGGTCGACGTGTCGCCTGGCCGTTGCAGGTCGACCCGGCCGGACCGGCCGGGGAGCGGCAGCTTCTCGGTGCGGATCTGCTCGGTGAGCCGCTCCACCGCCGGTATGCCGTTGGGCTCGCCCTCGATTCGGTGGTCCAGCACCTGCCGGGCCCAGCTCTCCGCCAGCTCGCGGGCGAGCCCCGACTCGATCATGCCGCGACCGAGGTCGACCGGCCAGGTGATCCACGGCTGTTCGGCGAGCACGATCCCGAGGAGTTCGTCCGGTCCGCTGGAATACCACGGCCGGTCGAGATAGAGGCGCAGCCCGCCACCGGTGCGGACCCGGCGCACGGCATATCCGGCTCCCTCGATCTCCAGGGGTGACTCCTGCCACTCCCACGTGGGGAGGATGTACTTCAGCAGGGGCGGATCCGGTCGCGCGCTCGAGGGGACGTTCACGGTGACCGGCGTGCCGACCGAGGTGACCAGCTCCTGCTGGTCGGTGATGCTCGGCGGGAAGTACTCCCGGAAGCGGGTGGTCGCGGTGGGGGTGTAGTGGACGTACCGGTGCCGGGTGTCGCCGAACTCGTGCCGGACCTCGTGGCGCGGGCCGTACGGTCCGGCCGGCGGACCGTTCGACCGCCACATCTGGGCGTCCACCTCGGCGGGCGTGACCGTGAAGTCGGCGACGTGGGCGTCCTTGCGCTCCCGGCTGGGCCCGGCCGCGAGCACGTCGTCGACCGGGTCCTCCCACGTCGCGTCGATGTCGATCCGCCCGGTGCTCGCGGCGTGGTTGCGCACCGTGCCCGGCAGGAGCGAGAAGGTGGCGCCGGTCTCGCGCAGGGTGCCGGCAGCCAGCTCGATGGCCGGCGCCTCGAGCGGCTTCTCGACGGCGTGCACCAGGGTGAGCACGCTGTAGGGGGAGATGAGCCAGTTCAGTCCCTTGGCCACGTGGTCGAGATCCGTGGCGGTGGCGGGATGTTCCGGATCCGTCTGCATGAGCCACCAGATGCGCAGGAGCTCGGCGTCCCGCTCGTCCAGGAAGGAGCTCAGGCGGACGTCAGCGACCGTGGCCTTCGGCAGGGGGACGGTGAGCGTCCTTGTCTGGTCATCGAACTCAGGAGCCCCGCTGCCCTCCACGATCCTGATCAGCACCGGCTGCCGGTCGTGCCAGACCTGGGCATTCCCGGGCCACCGGATCAGGCGAGTTCCGGGCGACCCGGTGGCGTCCGAGTCCCCGGGCAGGCCGGTGAGGGACAGGCCGCGCGCCAAGGGGTCGGGCAGGTACGGGAGCTCCAGCTCGGGGCCGGGGCACACGACATACTCGCCCTCCTCGAGGGGTTGGCCCTTCGCCGTGGCGTCGAGCGGTGTCGGCTCCTGGTGGCGGTTGATGACGCGCGCACCGGGGCTGTTGAAGAAGCTGCCCTTCTCCTTCGCGGCGATCGCGAACTGCTCGGCGCTCGCGGCCGGGTCGCCGCTGAACGCCGCGTCGAGCAGGCCGTGGGTCTCGGCGAGCTGCACGCTGCCGAGGGGAGCTGCCAGGTGACGCGCGTTGTCCTCTCGATAGACGATGCCGGTGCCCTCCGGCACCTGGTGCTCCGGTGCGCGGCCCGCTCCTGCTGGAGGTAGTCCGCGACCGGCACGTCGAGGGTGGAGCGGATCACCATCCGCATCAGCGACTCGCCCTCGGTGTACTCGGTCAGGGGGACGACGGCGGGGGAGGGGACCGGTTCCCAACGCTGGTAGGGCGATTCGAGATCGCGTTCGTGTCGACGGTCGAGCTGGTCCTCGGGAATCGACTGTCCCGACAGGTCCACGGCACGGACGCGGACCCGGTAACGGCGACCGAACCGCAGTCGCGGCAAGCTACCGGGCGCCGCGGTGCTGTGGGCGGCGAGGGGGAAGCCGGCGTCGGCGACGCGAGGTAGCTCCCGGGCGCTGTTCTTCTTGGCGGGGTCGACGGTCGGGTCCTCAGGAGCGGTCTCGTTCACGACCTTCCCGGGGCGGCGCGCGGCCAGCGACCAGCCGTCCCAGCCGGCCAGCGTCTCGTGCAGGTACTGGTCGGCCTCCGGCTCGGCCTCCTGGCTGGCGGTGCTGGCCGCCTTCAGGTAGCCCTCGTTCTGGGTCGGCAGGCCGACCGGCAGCGGCTGGGCGGGTTTGGCGGGGACAACCAGCTCGTAGCGCGAGCTGCGTCGGTGCAGCGAGAACCACTGCGGCTCCGGACCGTTCCCGTCGAAGACGTCGAGGCGCCACCCGCGGGTGACGTCCGTGGTGCCGAGGTGGGCGGGCCGCTCGCCGACGTGGTCGGTCTCGTGCTCCAGGGAACGCTCGAACTGCCGCACCAGGCTCGCCGCGCGGTTGCGACGCGCCACGATGAAGCCGGTCGAGCGCAGCGCGGGAAGGGTGGACGTGTCCTCCATCGTCGAGGGGGCGTCGTCGTTGCGCTGCATGCTCTCGGCCAAGGCGGTGGTGGTGCGCTGCGCGCCGTCCAGCCACGCGACGATCTTGAGCGCCGCGCCGTCCGGGTCGACCTGCTCGAGCAGGAACCGCTCGCGGTCGTCGAGGGCCAGGCTGCCGTCGAGGACGTCGCTGTGTTCGTCCCTCGCGGCCGCCGGGGCCCAGAACCGGTCGGTGCGGTGGGCCCACGTGATCGGCCGGCTCTGCTCCGGCTTCATCAGCGACAGGAGCGGGTCGTGTGCCGGGTCGCCCACGAGGCGGATGGTGGTGAGCTCGTGGATGGCGTCGTCGTCGGGGATCCACAGGTCGATGGCCAGGCCGAGGTGGCGGAGCAGGTCGGGGTAGTCGGCGCACCGGGCGAC
The DNA here is from genome assembly GCF_035708005.1 of Segeticoccus sp. Classification (NCBI taxonomy): domain Bacteria; kingdom Bacillati; phylum Actinomycetota; class Actinomycetes; order Micrococcales; family Intrasporangiaceae; genus Segeticoccus; species Segeticoccus sp. Next base: position 5,854 of record NZ_DASSTI010000065.1, read on the forward strand.
GAAGCTGTGGAACTCGGGTGGGACCGGATCCGGCGGCGGGGCCGTCGACGCCTTCGCATCCCACGGGTCCTCGGTCCGGTCATAGAACGCCGCGGCTGCGGCGAGGGACAGCCAGGGCCGGTCGTTCGGCGGCACCTGGTCCAGGTCGAGGAAGCGCGCGCCCGTGGTCTTGTGGACCGGGTCGGGCGTCTCGCGTTGCGGGTCGGAGGCCTCCCGCAGCTCAGCGAGGTGTCTCCTGCGGGCCTGCCGGGACCCGAGCCGGCGCACCGTGTCCTCGCCGAACCGCGGGGCGAGGTCGTGGATGAGTCCGTTGAGCGGCCAGCTGTTGAGCGGAGGGTGCTCGGTCGCGCGGGCGCGGGCGACCGTCTGGTAGAGGTGGGTGATGGCCTTGGTGACCTCCTCCACCGGGAACGAGTGCACCCGAGCCCGGTCGAAGCGTTGGAAGGCGGCGTTGCCGACGCTAGTGCCACCGAACAGCTGCTCCCACAACTCGGGGTCGGGGTCTACCCGGTCCTCGAGCGGCCGGCCGTCGACCGTGCCGATGCCGTCGACCTCGAAGGCCCACCGTGCCTCGTGGAGCGTCCTGGGCCAGCTGCTGAAGGCCTCGAAGTCGTGCAGCGGCACGAGGCCGCCGTCCGGCTTCCCCGTCGACAGCCGTGGCGTGACGAACACCGTCACCTTCAGCTGGCGCCGGTCCGCCAGCCGCCCCGCGGGGATGACCGTGAAGATGGCCTGCTCGTTCATGCCGGCTCTCCGATCGGCTCGGGCGCGAACGCCGCGCAGTACTCCGCCCACGGGTCACGCGGTGCACCCAAGGCATCCGTGTAGCTGCCCATCGTGTCGAGGAACGTGGGATCGCCCCGCGAGCCGGCGAAGCGCTTCTCGCAGCTCACGGTCACCGAGAACGACGCGAAGCAGATGGACACCTCGACGCTGATCGAGGCCTTGCCGACCGCCTTGGTGGCCGTTCCCTTGGGGGTTTCGATCTGCAGGTAGCTGAGCTCCAGGTAGAGCTCGATGCACACCGAGACGAGGCCGAGCACGTCGACGCGTCCGCGGGCGCGGAAGAAGCCGGTGAGCTGGACCACCTGGGTGTCGGGACCAGTGCCGTCGCTGCCGCCGCTTCCCTGCTGCAGTTCCAGCCGGAAGTAGATCCCGGCCATCACCTCGACGCTGCCGGAGGCGACGACGAAGCTCATGCTGACGGCAGCGCCGAACTCGAAGGCGGCCTCGATGACGCGGACCCCCCGCGGCGACAGCGTCATCGCGAAGAACCCGCCACCGGCGAACATGGCGACCTGCAGCCGGAACGGGTTCTCCCGGGTGGCGAAGTGCAGTCGCAGCTCGAGGGACTCACCGATGAACGGCACGGCCAGCTCGGCGCCCACGTGGATGTTCGTCAGGGCGAAGACGCCCACGGCCAGGTCGGGGACGGCGAGGTCGAAGCCGGCCTTGATCCCGCTGGGCTGCAGGTCGAGGTAGGGCGGGTCGCTGAATCCGTCGAACGGGATGACCTGCTTGAGTGCTTCGACGAACTGGAGCGGGCCGCGGAACTCGATGCCGTTGCCCTGACGCAGCTTCACGTTGACGTCCGGCTTGTCGCCGGGACGCACGGAGAACTCCATGACCTCGACGTTGATGGCCAGGAAGCCGGGTTCGCCGACGAGCTGGATCATGAACGGGGGGAGGGAGCACGACACCAGCGCGGACGCCGTGCCGACCGAGGCGGAGGTCGGCGGCTCTTGCGCGTCGTCCGTGCGCTTGCTGGGGCGGAGCGGGGCCTGAACCTCCGACACCAGGCGGAGCGTCTTGTCGCCGCCCGGCACGAAGACGGCTTCGCCGGGGTTGGCCGGCCAGCTGACCAGCTTCGTCTCCCACTCGAGCCGGGCGCTGACGCGTTCCGGCAACAGGTCGCCGCTGTAGAACTTGTGGATGAGGTCAACCACGTCCTCGACCTGCTTGTCGGCAGCGCCGATCTCGTCGATGCGCACCAGGAGCGCACGAGCCTGCTCGACCACCGGTCGCGGCAGCCCGGTCGCTGTCGCGGCGCTGACGAACCGATCGTCCTTGAGCAACGGGCGCACCGCTGCGACCAGTGTGCCCAGTCGAGTGGGAAGTTCGCCAGTGGCGGTGGCGTCCTGCGCGAGGGCGAGCAGCGCGGCGGCGAACTTCTCCGCGGCCGTGTGCAGCTCGTTGAGCGCTTGGCCGACGTCGGACGCTGTCTGGGCGAGCTGGGCGGCGTACCGGTCAGCCAGCTGCTGCACCTCGGTGACCGCCTGCTGGAGGGCTACCACGGTGTTGACCGCCTGGGTGACGAAGCGGGGCAGCGGGCTGCCTATGTCAGGAAGCAGCTTCGACAGGGGCAGCACCCCGAAGAGGTTCGCTCCGTCGAGGGCCCCGAACATGGCGCCGGCAGGGTTGTGCTGAAGGTCTCCGGCGAGCTGGTCCAGCTTGCCGCCCACCGGTCCGAGCGTGCGGGCCAGGGCCGAGACGTCGAGGTCCGGGCTCAGGAACCCACCCGAGCGGTCGGCCTGCGGCGAGAACCGCATGGCTTCGCTCGTGACCAGCTCGAGGAAGAGCTCCGCCTGGTTGCCCGGGCTGCCCTGGCCCTTCGGCCCGAACCCGTGGTCTCGGTACGCCTTCGCATAGGTCAGTGTCACGGGGCTGCTCTGTCCGGTGAAGGCGCTCATGGCGGGGACCACCGCGTCGGCGCGGTACAGCCTCGGGAGGACGAAGTTCTGGTCTTGCTGGCTGCTCGTGGTGTCCTCGACCGCGTGGAAGACGAGCTTGGCCGTGGGCAAGGTCGTGTCGTCCGGGCGGGCAGACGGGGCGTAGGCCACGCGCTGGCCGCGAAGGTCGAACGGCTTTGCCGCGTCGTTGGCAGCCGTCACCGCCGCGGCAGGAGTCGGGGGAGGCCCAGGGGGTTGCGCCTTCGGTTCAGCCCTGAAGACGGTGGTCTCCGCGAAGACCAACGGCCCTTCGAATTCCACCACGCGGTTCGCGACATCAGTGGCCAGCATCCGGAAGTGGAAGGGGGCGACTGTGCTCTTCTTGGCCGGCTGGTCCTGCGCCGCGACGCAGGGAATGAAGAGCATGCCGCTCTGTGCGCCGGGGAGCTGGTCCGGCAGCGCGAGCGGGGGAGTGGCATGGGTCAGGATCCGCACCCAACGGAACGGGAAGCCGTTGTCGTGTTCGCCGACCTTCGTGTTCAGGAAGGTGCGTTCCGGCTCCCGGACCACGACGAACATGCGCGTGTACAGGGCGGCGACTCCGTCCTGCTTGACGCGGCGCTCAGTGACCGTGACGACGCTCGCGCGGTGCCCGAACGGCAGCAGGACACCCTTGCGGACCACCTTGACGTACTGGTCTCGGCCCATGGTGGCCCGGTGCGTCCACTGTTCCAGCGAGAAGTCACCCCCGTTGTCCGGATGTGCCCGCCAATCACTGCTGAGCCACCCGCCTCCCGCGCTCAGCATGAGGTGATCGACCTGGATCGGTTGTGGTGACAGGCCGGACATTCCGAAGTTGCTGGTTTGGTGTACGAGCTCGGACCGGTCCCGCGCGGTCAGAGAGGTGCGGTAGGGCTGCGGGTCAGCGACGTCCTCCTTGTCGGGCAGCGGCAGAGTCGTGCCGTCGGCCGGGAAGTCCCGGGTCCAGACCGCACGAACGGTGCGGGAGACGGCGTTGGACTCGTCCACGGGGGCGGGAGCAGCCGGGTCCACGGTCCCGTGAGCAGTCCGGGCGGGGGCGACCTCGGACGACTGCTCATGGTGCGCTGCCAGCCGGCTGTGCCACAGCTCCACTCGCCCCTGGTGCTCCACGGCGTCCAGGGCATGGGCGAACGCCGCATCTGCGCGCGGACTCAGCTGCAGTCGGGTGGGGAGTTCGATCGCGGTCTCCGTCGGCCCCGGCTGCCTCACCTCCGGTGCCTTCCGCAGCAGTTCCAGCGTCTCGCGCTGAGTCGGTCTCCGCCCCCCGCCGATGATCGTCGATGGCGTCTGGTCCGGCGCTACCAGCGAGATGGCCGACCGGGCCCCGAAACGATCCGCCAGCTCCCTTGCCGTGCGCGTCAACTCGGCGTGCTGGACGACGCGTACGAAGGCGAGCTCGGTGGCGGCCACCTTGGGCGTCGTTCGGGTGCCGACCGGGCTGAAACGCCGACCGGAGGCCATGGTCTGGGCCCCGGGGCGCGCGACCGGTCGGGTGCCAACGGCAGCTTGCTTGCTGGCGATGGCCTGCGGGCGAGCGCCCGACACCAGGTCGCGCACGTGCTGGATCAGATCCGTCTCGATGGCGAGGGGTGCATACGACGCGTGCGGCGCGACGCTGAGCGGGAGCACCCGCATCGCGGCGAGCAGGCCAGCCTCGGTGAACGGAATCCGTTCCTCTTCGACCGTGAAGACGACGCGGCTCGACGCGGCGAGCCGAGCGCGGACGGGCCCGTTCGGTACCTCCGCCAGTGGGTCCGGTGGTTCCTGTGCCAGGCCCGTCGTGAATGCGCCGCGGTCCCCACCCGGGTCGAAGAACGACTGCTCGAGCAGGTGCTGCGGCCCGAACCCCGCGATGAGGAAGGCGTCCTTGCGCGGCTTGTCGTGCACCAAGAGGCGTGCGCCGTCATCCTCGACCAGCTTCAGGTTGACGAAGGCGAACTCCACCCGGACCAGGTCTCGCGACCGCCAGAGCACGACCCGGGGGAGGGACTCCTTGTGCTCGGACTGCCCCGCGAGCTCCTCGGTCAGCCAGGGTGGCAGCCGCACCTCGATCTGGGGTCCGGCCCAGATCGGCCGCTCCACGGTGCCGAAGACCTTGTCGAATGCTGTGGCGAAACGCTGGTCGACCGGTGCCATCACCGATCCCCCTTCCGACCCCGGGGTGGGAACCATCGAAGCCCCGAGTGTGACCAGCACCGTGTGCGGCGCGCCTCCGTGCCAGCACGGACATCCGCTGGCGCCGGTGCGGCGCAACCTCGGGATCCCCGGTTCGGCCCGGCTCGGCAATCCGGCGCGGCCGCGACAGGCGACAGGCAGGATATGGAGATGGTCGGCCCCGACGACCCGGAGCTGGTGCGCCGGGTCGCCGCAGGTGAGGACGAGGCGTTGCGGCTCCTCTACGAGCGCCACGCCGGCTGGCTCCTGCTCCGCCTCCAACGTCGCTGCAACAGCGTCGAGCTGGTCGAGTCCGCCCTGCAGGACACCTTCGTCGCCGTGTGGCGCTCGGCGAAGTCCTTCCGGGGAGACGGCGACGTCGGCGCCTGGCTCTGGGGCATCGCCGTGCGCCGGCTGGTCTCGGCCCTCCGCGGCCGACCGGCGCCCGGGCCGCTCGCCGACGAGGAGCTCGCCCGTGTCTCGCCGACGGTGGCCAGCGCCGAGGACGAGCTGCTCCTCGGCATCGCCCACGGTGACCTCGGCTGGGCGCTCGGCACGCTCGGCGCCGAGCTGCGCGCGACCGTCCAGGCCACCCTCATCGACGGCCTCACCACCAAGGAGGCGGCCCAGTTGCTCGGGATCCCGCACGGGACCGTCAAGACCCGGCTGCGGACGGCGAAGTCCCAGCTGCGCGAACGTCTCATGCCCCTGCGCGAAGGGAGGACGTCATGAGCTACGCCGCCCAGCAACCCGGCACCGGGTCGGAAAACACCTGGCACGTCGACGCCGAGCTGCTCGCCCGCTACGTCGCCGGTGCTCTTGACCTCGGCATCCAGTCCGCGATCGAGGCGCACGTCACCAGCTGCCGGCGCTGCCGGGCCATCGCCACCGCGGAGGCCCCACGGCCCGCGCTCGAGCGGGTCTGGCAACAGGTGGAAGTCGCCGTCAGCGAGCCGCAGCCGTCCCCGGGGCTGCGCTGGGCCACCCGGCTCGGTCTGCGCGAGAGCGACGCCCTCGTCCTGCGCGCCTCGACGGGACTGCACCGGCCCTGGCTGGTGGCGGTCTTCAGTGCCCTGGTCTTCGCCGTCGCGGCGGCGGCGCTGCCGACCGCCCGTCAGGACCTCGCCTTCCTCCTGGTCGCCCCGCTCCTGCCGGCGCTGCTCGTGGCGGTCGCCTACGACGCCACCGACCCGATGCGCGAGCTGGCGACCCCAACCCCGTTCAGCAAGCTGCGCATCGCCTTGCTCCGCAGTGCTGCTGCCGTGCTCACCGCTCTGCCGATCGTCCTGGCGGTCGGCCTGGCCCTGCCCGGCGTGGGCAGCCGCGCCGTCTGCTGGCTCCTGCCCTCGCTCACCCTGACCGTGGTGGCACTCGACGTGCTCACCTGGTGCAGTGCCCCGGTCACCGCCGGCCTCGTCGTCGGCGGATGGCTGTGCTTCGTCGCCTCGCTGCGCGCAGGCGGCCACCTCGCCGAAGCCTCGACCGCCCTCGCCCAGGCCGGGTTCGCCGTCGCGACCCTGCTGGGACTGGCCGTGCTCGGCATACGTCTGCTGTCCCTCCGCACCCCTGGAGACCACGCATGAACGCGCCCACCGCCGTCCTCGACGGCGTCTCGATGACCTACGGCAGGGTCGAGGCCCTGGCCCCGACCGACCTGTCCTTCGACACCGGCGTGGTGGGGCTGCTCGGCCCCAACGGCGCCGGGAAGTCGACCATGCTGCGGCTGCTCGCCACGGCGATGCTGCCCAGCAGCGGACGCATCACGATCGCCGGGCACGTCGCGACCGGCACCATGGCCGAGCGCACCGCCGCGCGCCGGCGGCTCAGCTACCTGCCGCAGGAAGTCGGGTTCCCGCGCCGGATGACGGCGTTCGGCTTCCTGGACTACGTCGCCGTGCTGAAGGAGTGGGACGACAAGGCCGCCCGCCACCGAGAGGTATGCCGAGTGCTCGCCCTGATGAACCTCGAGGACCGCCGCTCCAAGCGCGTGTCGGCGCTCTCCGGCGGGCAGCGCCGCCGGCTCGCCATCGCCCAGGCGCTCATGGGGCAACCGGACCTCGTGATCCTCGACGAGCCGACTACCGGGCTCGACCCGGAACAACGCGCCTCCCTGCGCGGCATCCTGTCCACGTATGCCGGGCACGGCACCGTCCTGCTCGCCACCCACCAGACCGAGGACGTATCGGCGCTGTGCGACCGGGTGATCATCCTCGACGACGGGCGAGTTCGCTTCGATGGCACCGTCGCTGCCCTCATCGACACCGCCCGTGGTCAGGTGTGGGTCGGGCCGGAGGGCAACGTCGACGCGCTGTCCTCCTGGCGCACCGGTAGCGGTGAGATCCGATCGGTCGGGGGGAGACCGACACCGGGGAGTCGACCCGCCGAGCCGGCCGTCGAGGACGCCTACCTGCTCGTGCGGCGGGCCCGGCGCGAGTCGGCCGGCGCACTGGACGGCGTGGGAACCTCGGGGACGCTGGAGGCACTGTCATGAGCGCCGTGGTTGCCGCACCCATCGCCCTGCGGCGGTCCCGCTCCGTGCTGGGACAGTTGGCACGCAAGGAGATCCGGCGCTACGCCACCCACCCGCTGTTCCTGCTCGGTGTCGTGCTCGCGGCCGTGACCTCGATCGAGCAGCCCGATGAGGTGATGTCCTCGCTCGGCAACGTCATCGCTCCGGCGACCGCGTTCGGCGTTTTCGGCCTGCTCGTCATGTCGTCGCTGGTCCGCGGCTCCGACCAGGCCGCCGCGTCGGCGGGGGTCACCGCAGCCGGGGAGCGGACCCGGACCCTGGCGCTGGCCGCGTCGGTGGTGGTCCCGTTGACCGCGTCCCTGGGGTGGCTTGCCTGGGCCGTGTGGGCCTTCCACCGGTGGCCCACGGCGCCACGCGGCATCATCTTCGGACCGGTCGGCGACGCGTGGGCCTACGGCGTCCTGGTCGCCCTCGGGGTGCTGCCGGCCGTCGGCGGGCCACTGCTCGGGCTGGTCCTCGCACGCTGGGCCAACGCCCGGGGCGCCGCGCCGATTGCCGCCTGCGTGCTGGTGCTCGTCACGGTCTGCCTGCAGGGACTGTTCGAGCCGATTCGTTACGGGCGGGTCTTCGCGCCGTGGACCTACTTCGGTGGTCCCTACGGGACCACGGCGGATCCCGACCGGGTCCTCCTCCTCAGCGGCTCCCCGCAGTGGTACTGCGGCTACCTCGGGGCGCTGTGCGCCCTCGGTGTCGTCGTCGCGCTCCTGCACGACCGAGAGGCGCCCCGGCAGCGGCTGTTCGTCGGGCTCGCCGTCGTCGCGGCGGTCGCCCTCACCCTGGGCACCCTGGCGATGACCCAAGGAGTCCCCGAGACGATCATCAACCCGCTCTCCGCCAGCCGGTCATGATCCGTCACGCCGTCCGCGCGCTGCCCTGGGGCGTCCTCGCCGTCGGAGCCGTGGTGCTCACCGGACTCTTGGTCCTCGTGCAGCGCTGGCCCTGGACGCTGTGGCCGCTGGAGGGCGGCGCGGTCGGCTTGGTCTCCGCGTCGGCGGTCTGGTGCTTCGACGAGCCGCTCGCGGCGGTCGTCGACACCCTGCCTCGCGGACTGGCCTGGCGGACGGCCGCACGGTCCCTCGGCGTCGTGGTGTTGCTTGTCGTCTGGGTCGGGGTGGTGGCGTGGACCCGTTCGGGGCTCTTCGGGCACGCGCCGGACGTGGCGTGGCAGGGGGTGGCGGCCACGGTCGGCGCGGGGGCCCTGGCGACGTGGCGGCGTTCGGGCGGTGTGGGAAGCCCGGCCCGGCCGATCGCCGCCGCCTTGGTGGCCGTCTGCCTCTTCGTCGCCCTGGCCCGGCCGTTCGAGGAGCAGCTGACGGTGTTCCCCTACGGGCCTGGTGCTGATTGGGCCGGCGGCCGGTTGCTGTGGACCGTCGTGGCACTCGCGGGGGTGGCCCTGCTGGCCAGCCGCGGGACGGCATACCTGCACCGGTCCGGGGGTGGCTGAGCGGCGCGGCTCGGGTCGGCCGGTTTTGGGGCTGCAGAAGTCGCCACGGGGGCGAGGTTGGCTGGGGTTGGCCGGGTGTGGGGCTGCAGAAGTCGGCACGGGGGCGAGGTCGGTCGGGGTTGGCCGGGTGTGGGGCTGCAGAAGTCGGCGCGGGGGTGAGGTCGGTCGGGGTTGGCCGGGTGTGGGGCTGCAGAAGTCGGCACGCTGCCGACCCTGACCGCCCGGCCGGGAGCGGCATCCACGACCTTGGCGAAGGGCGCACAGACTCGTCCGGGCCGGACTAGCGTGGAGGGCCTCACCGGGAGGTTGCCATGAGCATCCAGGACCTCGTCACCCAGCACTATGGCGGCAACGACGTCAGCGAGCGGATCCTCGCGGCACTGAGAGCGCACGGCGTCGACGTCGAACACCTCGCGGTGCCCGACCTCGCACCGGTGGACAACCTCCACGCCGGCTTCGCGCCGGCCACGGAATACGTCCTGAGCTGTCTGGGGGTCGGCGCGAGCAGCCGTCTGCTCGACGTCGGTTGCGGGATCGGAGGGCCGGCCCGGCTCGCGGCGTGGAGTCGCTCGTGCCGGGTCACCGGGGTGGACCTCACACCCGCGTTCATCGGGGCGGCCACGGAACTGACCGAGCGGGTGGGCCTCGCCGACCAGGTGTCCTTCCGGGTGAGCGCGGGCGACGCGCTGCCCTTCCCCGACGGCACCTTCGACCGGGCGATGATGATCCACGTCGGGATGAACATCGAGGACAAGCGCGCCGTCTTCGCCGAGACCCACCGGGTGCTCGCGCCCCGGGGACGGTTCGCCGTCTACGAGCAGATGCGGACCGGTCCCGGCGAGCTGCCGTTCCCGCAGCCCTGGGCAGACGACAAGCGATCGTCCTTCGTGGCGTCGCTGCAGGACTACCTCACCGACCTGGAGGCGGCCGGGTTCACGATCGAGGAGAGCGAGGACCGGACGGCCGCTGTCGCCGGCCCGCCGGGAGGCCCGGCCGACGCGCTGACGCCCGGCGTCGTGTTCGGCGAGGACTTCGTGCGGCGGATCGGCAACAACATCGCGGCGACCCAGGCCGGCATACTCGGGGCGATGCTGGTCGTCGCGCGGGCTTGATCCTGGTGCGGCCCTGAACTCGTGCGCGGCCTTGCCCGAGCGCGGCCTTGCCCGAGCGGATCACCCGGGCCCGGCCCGACGGCTGAGGCGAGAGGCGAGCCGTGGTCAGCTGCTCTCGTCGATGCGGAACCCCACCTTCATGCCGACCTGGTAGTGCTCGACCTGTCCGTTCTCGAGGTGTCCACGGATCTGGGTCACCTCGAACCAGTCGAGGTTGCGCAGGGTCGTCGAGGCCCGCTGCAGGCCAGTCCGGATGGCATCGTCGACCCCGTCGTGGGACGTGCCGACGATCTCGGTGACGCGGTAGGTGTGGGTGGACATGGCAATTCCTCCGGTCTGCTCTCGACGCTGATCCGGCCATTCCACCGTCCTTGCGGGGCCGTGTCCACACAGCTGGGCGAGGGAGCAGATCAGGGCCGCAAGGTGCGAGCTCAGGCGGCGTTCGAGCTCAGGCGGCGTGGGGGAGCGGAGGCTCCGGAACGACGTCGTCGGCCAGACGGAGTCCGAGGCGGGCCGTCTGCCGGCTGCGCGCCATTCCCCAGAGGAAGGCCATGCCGTAGGCGATGAGGATCGCGATGCCGTACCAGTTGTAGGGCGGTGCCTGGCTGGGCAGGACCGACTCGTAGAGCGGGTAGCCGAAGGCGATCACGCCGAGGATCGGCACGATCAGGTGCCGGAACCACGAGAAGTCATCGCGGTGGTGGGTCCAGAAGTACGGGATCGTGGCGATGTTGGTGACGATGAAGATCACCATGAACAGGTCCGTGGCCAACGTCGCGGTGTAGTCGAAGGCGTTGCCCGCACCGACCAGGAAGCCGACCACGAGCGTGGCGATCATGGCGAGCACGATCGGGATGCTGATGGCCGCCCACGGCGTGCGCCACTTCGGCAGCACCCGGGTCATGAAGTCCGGGAAGAGCCCGTCCCGGGCGCTGTTGTAGAGCACCCGAGAACCGGCGTTGCCCGTCCCGAAGAGCACGCCCATGGCGCTGGTGAAGCCGGCGAAGTAGAGCAGGTACTGCAGCGGGGACGCCGCGGCGATGGTGGCACTGACGAACGGGAACGTCGCGCCGGCCATCCTGGCCGCGTCGTGGTGCAGCCCGACCCCCATGGCCCAGGCCATGAACAGGTAGATGAAGAACGCCACGCCGGTGGCGGCCCAGATCGCTCGAGGCAGGGCTCGACGTGGGTTGCGGGCCTCCTCGGCCAGCGGTGAGGAGCCGCTTGCGCCGAGGAACAGGAAGATCGCCAGCACGAAGCCGAGCCCGAAGCCGCCGGTGCCGCCCTTGATGTTGCCCGGCACGAACCCGGCGCCGTTGATGTAGGCGTGCGAGGTGACGAGCATCGCGATGGCGCAGATGAACAGCAGGGTCGCCTCGATGGCGAACAGCGAGACCGCGGTGAGCACCGAGATGCGCACCCCGCGGATGAGCAGGGTGAGCACGACCGCCTCGAGCACGATCGCGGCCACCCACCACGGCAGGTTGAAGCCGAAGGCCCGCTGGCAGACGGTGTTGACCCACACGCCGATCTGGAAGAAGACCGCTGTGTAGAAGACGAACATCGCCAGCAGGTAGCCGCCGGCGATCGTGGCGCCGGTGAGCCGCCCGAAGGCCCGGGCGCAGTAGGTGGCGTAGAAGCCGGCGCTCGGGCAGACCCGGGAGAACTGCGCCGTGGTGTTCACGTGGCAGGCGAACCCGACGCACGCGAACGCGATCACCAAGGGGCTGCCGACGCCGGACGCGGCGACGATGGCGGCGAAGACGAAGATCGAGGCGATCGCCGGGGCGACCTCGGCGATGTTGTTGGCGATGAGCTCGGGGATGCTCAGCGCCTCGGTGGCGAGTCTGACGGGTGGGTTCTCGCTCCGGCCTGTCGCTCCGCCTCCGAACCGCTGCTCCTGGTCAGTGGCCATCTCGATCGCCTCCGAAGAAACGCTAGAGCCGGCGATGGTGAGGCGCAGGTCGAGCGCGCGAGTGCCGGTGGGCGCGCGACGAAGACGGGGGCGTCAGCCGGACAGGGTCTCGCCGTAGCCGGCGGTCATGTGCTCCGTGGAGAGCTGGACCAGGCGCTGGGGGTCGTCCTCGAGCGAGGCCTGCAGGATCTGCCGGTGCTCGTCGATCATCAGGCCGACGTTCTCCTCGTCGTGGATGTAGGAGCGGGTGATCCGCCGGCTGACCGGGTGGTCCCACAGCTGGTCGAGCATCAGCAGCAGGAACCGGTTGCCGCACGGTTCGATCATCGCCTGGTGAAACCGCCGGTTGAGGTCGAACTGGGAGGCGGCATCGGCCGCGTCGGCCTCGGCCATCTCCTCGATGAGCGTCTCGATGCGGGCCCGCTGCAGCCGCGTCAGCTTGCCGCAGGCGAGCTGCAGCGCGAGGGTCTCGAGGCGTTCCCGCACCTGGAAGACCTCGGTGATGTCCTGGTCGGTGAGGTCGCTGACCAGGTAGCCGCTGCCGTGGACGGCCTGCACCAGTCCCTCGTGGGCGAGCCGGTTCAGCGCATCCCGGACCGGGGTGCGGGAGACGCCGAGCTCCTCGGCCACCTGTTCCTGGACGAGCTTCTCGCCCGGCTCGTATCGCCCCTCGACCACCGCGTCGCGGAGCGACTCGTAGACGACGTCGGCCATCGGGCGTCCCACCGTCTCGCCCCGGTCGAGGCGGCGCAACGGCGTGGAGGCGCCGCCGGCGGCGGGGGAGTCGGTGTGGGCAGGCGCCGGAGGAGACGTCGCTGACATGGCTCGAAGGTAACCCTTGTCGAGGCTGCATTCAATGTATACAGTGCATCCATTCCGGTCACCGCAACCGGCAGCAGTGGTGCGTCGGTGGCCGGACCTGCGTCGCCATCCGCCGCCCCACCCAACGGCGTACTCCCCCCGCATCCCGCGCACTGACCTGAAAGGCAGAAACGATGCGACGACAGCACCTTGCCGCCCTCGCCCTCCCCGGCCTCCTTGCCCTCGGCCTGACCGCCTGCACCAATGCCAGCGCCGCCGACACGGCCAACGGCTCCGCATCGGCAGCGGGTGGCAGCGCCCCCAGCAGCGCCGCCGCCAGCCAGGGCACCTCCGGTGGACAGGGCGACCTGACCCAGCCGGTCGCCACCACCGAGGGGGCGGCGGCCAAGCTCGTGCCGGCGGACCTCAAGGGCAGCGGCACGCTCCGGGTGGCCATGGACGCCTCCTACGCGCCCTTCGAGTACTTCGCCAAGGACAACAAGACGATCATCGGCTTCGACGCCGACCTGTCGAAGGCGATCGGCGCCAAGATGGGCCTCAAGGTCGTCGACGTGAACGCCGGCTTCGACACGATCCTCGCCGGCATCGGTAGCGGCAAGTTCGACCTCGGGATGTCGGCGTTCTCCGTGACGCCGGAGCGCACCAAGTCGGTGGACTTCGTCACCTACCTCGACGGCGGCACCGGCATTGCGGTGCCCGCGGGCAACCCCAAGCACCTGACGATGAACCCGAAGCACCTGTGCGGCCTCGCGATCGCCGGCCAGAAGGGATCCATCCAGGGCCTGAACTACCTGCCGCAGTTCTCCAAGGACTGCCAGAAGGCCGGCAAGCAGCCGATCAAGGTCGAGCTCTATCCCTCGCAGAACGAGGCCAACCTGGCCGTCTCCAGCGGCCGTGCCGACGCCGTGATGGCCGACAGCATCTCGATGGCCTACCAGTCCAAGCTCTCCGGTGGAGCCATGGAGCTCGCGCCCGGTGCCGACTACGAGCCGACCCCGACCGGCGTGGCGATGCCCAACGGCTCCAAGCTCGCCCCGGCCATCTCGAAAGCCATGCACGAGCTCGTCGCCGACGGCACGATGAAGAAGATCATGAACAAGTGGGGGATTCCGAGCCAGGCGCTGTCCGCCAACGTCGGAAAGATCACCCGATGACGGCCGGAGTCCAGACCTCCACCAGTGCACCGTCGCACACCGACGACCTCACGGTCGTCCCCCGTCGGCACCCCGGCCGCTGGGTGGCCGCCGCCATCGTGGTCCTCATCGGGCTCGCGCTGCTGCGTTCGGTCTTCAGCAACCAGCGGTTCCAGTGGGACGTGGTCAACCTCTACCTGCGCGACTTCTCCATCGGACAGGGGTTGTGGCTGACCCTGTGGCTCACCGTCGTGTCGATGGCGGTCGGCATCATCCTCGGGATCCTCCTTGCGGTGATGCGGCTGTCGGCGAACCCGGTCGTCCGCTCCGGCGCCTTCGGCTACGTCTGGTTCTTCCGGGGCACGCCGTTGCTGGTCCAGCTCCTGTTCTGGTACAACCTCGCCGCGCTCTACCCGGTGATCACGCTGGGAATCCCGGGTGTGCACCTCAACGCGAACCAGCTGATCACGCCGCTCGCGGCGGCGATCCTCGGGCTGGGACTGAACGAGGCGGCATACATGTCGGAAATCGTGCGCGCGGGCATCATCTCGGTGGACCACGGGCAGCAGGAGGCCGCCGGCGCGCTGGGACTGACCCGCGGGCAGACCATGCGGCGCGTCATCCTGCCGCAGGCGATGCGCGTCATCATCCCGCCCACCGGCAACGAGACCATCGGCATGCTGAAGATGACCTCACTGGTGTCGGTCCTCGCGGTGCCCGACCTGCTCTACGCCTCGCAGATCATCTACAACCGCATCTTCGCCCCCATCCCGCTGCTGGTCGTGGCGAGTATCTGGTACATCGTCGTCACGACGGTGCTGAGCATCGGCCAGTTCTACGTCGAGCGCTACTACTCCCGCGGCAACCGGGTGCTGCCGCCGACGCCGTGGCAGCGGCTGCGGGCCGCCTTCGCCACCCATGCCCCGATCGCGAAGGGAGCGGCTCGATGACCACGGCGACAACGGAATCCGCATCGGTGACCCGTCCGGCCAGCGAACAGCCGATGGTCCGGGCCGACCAGGTCCGCAAGTCCTTCGGGCGGCTGGAGGTGCTCAAGGGCGTCGACCTGACCATCGCCCGCGGCGAGGTCGTGTGCATGGTGGGGCCGTCCGGCTCCGGCAAGAGCACCTTCCTGCGCTGCATCAACCACCTCGAGCGGGTCGACTCCGGCCGGCTCTGGGTGGACGGGAAGGTCGTCGGCTACGAGCAGCGCGGGAACAAGCTGCACGAGCTCGGCGACAAGGAGATCTGCAGGCGCCGCACGCAGATCGGCATGGTGTTCCAGCACTTCAACCTGTTCCCGCACATGACGGTGATCGAGAACCTCATCGAGGCACCGCGGCTCGCGCTCAAGCAGTCCAAGGCCGAGGCGACCGAGCGGGCGCTCGGGTTGCTCGACCAGGTGGGCCTGCGCGACAAGAGCCATGCCTACCCGCGGCACCTGTCCGGCGGCCAGCAGCAGCGCGTCGCGATCGCGCGGGCACTGTGCATGCAGCCCAAGCTCATGCTCTTCGACGAGCCGACCTCGGCCCTCGACCCCGAGCTGGTCGGCGACGTGCTCGCCGTGATGAGGGACCTCGCCTCGAGCGGTATGACGATGGCCGTGGTCACCCACGAGATGGGCTTCGCCCGCGACGTGGCTGACCGGGTGGTCTTCTTCGACGCCGGCCAGGTGGTCGAGGAGGGCCCGGCCGAGCAGGTGATCAACAACCCGCGGCACGAGCGCACGCAGGCGTTCCTGCGCGCCGTGCGCTGACTGGAGGAGGACGCGTGACCCAGACCGAGCAGGAGCAGACGGCGGCCCCGAGCCGCGAGGGCTGGTGGGAGGACTCGGTCGGCATCCTGTCCGACCTGATCCGCATGGACACCCAGATCGGCGGACCCGGCGAGCGGGGTGCCGCCGAGTGGGTGGCGGAGTTCCTGTCCGACGTCGGCGTCTCCTCCGAGATCGTCGAGTCCGAGCGGGGTCGCGCCACCCTGGTCGCGCGGGTCCCGGGGCAGGACGCCTCCCTCGACCCGCTCCTGGTGCAGATGCACCTCGATGTCGTGCCGGCCCAGCCGCACGAGTGGACCGTCCACCCGTTGTCGGGTGAGGTTCGTGACGGCTGCATCTGGGGTCGTGGTGCGGTCGACATGAAGGACATGGTCGCCAGCGTCCTGACCGTGGTCCGCGAGCGCCTTCGCGCCGGGCGGCTGCCGAGGCGGCCACTGGTGCTCGCCTTCTTCGCCGACGAGGAGAACGCCGGGGTCCTCGGTGCCGAGTGGGCCGTCGCACACCGGCCGGACCTGTTCGAGGGCTGCCGGGTCGCCATCGGCGAGGGCGGCGGCTACAGCGTGCCGCTCGGCGGCGGCAACCGGGTCTATCCCGTCCACGTCGCCGAGAAGGGCTGGACTGCCCTGCAGGTCACTGCCCACGCCGCCCCCGCGCACGCCTCACGCCTGTATGACGAGAACCCGGTTCGCGTGCTCGGCGCGGCCATCGGCCGGCTCACCCACGACCGGTTCCCGGTACACCTCACGCCCGAGGTGGAGCAGCTGCTGCGGACTGCCTGCGACGTGAACGGTGTCCGGTTCGACCCGGACGACCCGGAAGCGGCCCTGCCGCTGCTGGGCGCCAGTGAGGGCCCCAACACCGCCTCCGGGCTGCGACACACGGCGCACGCCACGCGCCTCTCCGCGGGCTACCAGAGCAACGTCATCCCGAGCTCGGCCTCCGCGGAGCTGGACTGCCGCTACCTGCCCGGGCGCTGGGAGGAGTTCCTCGGTGAGCTCCGCGCGGCGCTGGGCGACGGTGTCGAGATCACCGAGCTGGCGCGGACACTCGGCCTCACGCCGGTCGAGGGTGGCGAGCAGGACGCCGTCTTCGCGGCGGCGCTCAACGCGCTGCGTGAGGAGGACCCGGCCGCGCGGGTGTCGCCGTTCATGCTCTCCGGTGGCACCGACGCGACCCACCTGCAGCAGCTGGGCATCGAGTGCTTCGGGTTCGCCCCGCTGCTGCTGCCGGAGGACCTCGACTTCCGCGCGCTGTTCCACGGGATCGACGAGCGGGTGCCGGTGGACAGCCTGCACTTCGAGACGCGGGTCCTCGACCGCTTCCTCGACCTCTACTGAACACCCTGAGCCCCACGCTGTGAGGAGACCACGATGACCGACACGACGCAGACCGCTCCCGCCGCACGCCCGATGACCGACGTGCCGTACGCGGACGTGGTGGACCTGGAGCGGTACCCGATCCATGACCTGGCCAGCGCCGAGGGCCAACGGCTCGTCGCCTCCGGCAAGGCGGAGCTGGAGGCCACGGGGGTGTGCAATCTGGCGGGGTTCATCCGGCCGGGTGCGGTGGCGCGGATGGTGGAGTTGGCGGGGGAGTTGTCGGAGAAGGCGTGGCCGATGGATCGCACGCACACGGTGTATTTCGAGAGGCCGGATGAGGGT
>NZ_DASSTI010000066.1:0-3356 GCF_035708005.1 Segeticoccus sp.
CGGAACTCCATGTTCTTCTCGATGCCGGTGTGCAGGTAGCCGATGCCCGCCCGCGCCTCGGTGACCGTCTCGCCGTCCAGCTCGAGGATCAGGCGCAGCACGCCGTGCGTCGACGGGTGCTGCGGACCCATGTTGACGACGATGCGCTCCTCGCCCATCGCCGCGGCCTCCTCGGCGATGTCGTCCCAGTCGCCACCGCTCGCGTTGAGGACGGTGGCGCCCTCCGCCTCGGCCTCGTCGGCCGCGGACGCGGCGAAGATGTCGCCGGCGTGCATCGCGTCGACCGGCTCCTCCGTGGTGGTCACGTGGGGGTGCTCGTGCTCGGTCATCAGTTGTACGACCTCCGCTGGTCGGGCGGCGGGATGGTGGCGCCCTTGTACTCGACGTGGATGCCGCCGAGCGGGTAGTCCTTGCGCTGGGGGTGGCCGGGCCAGTCGTCCGGCATGAGGATGCGGGTCAGGGCCGGGTGGCCGTCGAAGATGATCCCGAACATGTCCCAGGTCTCCCGCTCGTGCCAGTCGTTGGCCGGGTAGACCGAGACGATGGACGGGATGTGCGGATCCGCGTCGGGGCAGCTGACCTCGACCCGGACGCGCCTCCCGCCGTGGGTGATCGACAGGAAGTGGTAGACGGCGTGCAGCTCGCGGCCGGTTTCCTGCGGGTAGTGCACACCGGAGACCCCGGTGCAGAGCTCGAAGCGCAGGCTCGGGTCATCGCGCAGCGCGCGGGCCACCGCAGGCAGGGCCTGCCGGGCGACGTGGAGGGTCAGCTCGTCGCGGTCGACCACGACACGCTGGACCGCGTGGCTGTATGGCGTGTCGCCGGCATCCAGCACCCGCTCCAGCTGGTCGGCCACCGCGTCGAAGTAGCCGCCGTAGGGGCGACGTGCCGCTGCCGGGAAGAGGATCGGGGAGACGAGGCCGCCGTAGCCGCTGGTGTCGTTGCCGAGCGAGGAGCCGAACATGCCGTGCCGCTCGCCGACCTCCTGCGGCCCCATGAACGCCTCGGGCGTCGTCGGCAGGTGGTCCGGGCCGTCCTGACCGTCCCGTGAGCCGTCGACCTGCTGCAGCTCCTGGGCCTCCGCCGTCGTCGGCGCGCCGCCGGTCTCGTGCGCGTGGGTGGTCGAGACCTTCTGCTCGTCGCTGGTGACGCCGACCTTGTCGACGGCGCCGGTGCTGCCCTCGACCCGGGCGACGTCGCGCCCCTCCTCGGCGGCCCGCATCTCCTCGCTCTTCGGAGCCTCGGGGGCGTTCGGCTGCTCGTTCTTCTCGTCGTCGCTCACGACAGCAGCCCCTTCATCTGGTGGGTCGGCGTCGCCGCGAGGGCCGCTTCCTCCGCGGCACGGGCCGCCGCCTTGCGGTTCACCCCGAGCTTGGAGGTCTGGATCTGCTTGTGCAGCTCGAGGATGGCGTTGAGCAGCATCTCCGGCCGTGGCGGACAGCCCGGCAAGTAGACGTCGACGGGGATGACGTGGTCGACGCCCTGCACGATCGCGTAGTTGTTGAACATGCCGCCGCTGCTCGCGCACACGCCCATGGAGATGACCCACTTGGGCTCGGGCATCTGGTCGTAGACCTGGCGCACGACAGGAGCCATCTTCTGGCTGACCCGGCCGGCCACGATCATCAGGTCGGCCTGACGCGGGGTCGCGGAGAACCGCTCCATCCCGAAGCGGGCGATGTCGTAGTCGGGCGTGCCGACGACCATCATCTCGATGGCGCAGCAGGCCAGCCCGAACGTCGCCGGCCACACCGAGCTCTTGCGCATGTAGCCGGCCACCTGCTCGACCGTCGAGAGCAGGAAGCCTGCCGGCAGCTTCTCTTCGATTCCCATAGTTACTCGTCGCGTCCCATTGCTCGCAGGATGTTGTCGGAGGTCCTCAGTCCCATGCCGCCCCGGCCCGTGCCAATGTCAGTCCCACTCCAGTCCGCCGCGACGCCACACGTAGCCGTAGGCGACGAACACGGTGACGATGAACAGCACCATCTCCACCAGCGCAAAGAGGCCCATCTTGTCGAAGGCCACGGCGAAGGGGAACAGGAACACACTCTCGATGTCGAAGATGATGAAGAGCATCGCCGTCAGGTAGTACTTGATCGGGATGCGCCCACCCCCGGAGGCCTGCGGCGACGGCTCGATCCCACACTCGTACGCGTCGACCTTCGCGCGGTTGTAGCGCCTCGGACCGGCCAGGGCTCCCGCGATGAGCACGGAGAACACGGCGAAGGCCGCGCCGATGCCGGCGAAGATCAGCAGCGGTGCGTAGGAGTAGCTCATCGGGTGGGCCTCCCCTTTCGGTGACTCGACGAGGGCAGGGGCGCGGGCAGCCCGCAGCGCCCCATCCTAGGGGCGAGCCCGTGCCGGGGGCCGACGGGGTTGATGTGGTGCGCGTGTCCGCTCATGCCGCTGGGGCCACCTTGGACAGGGCGTGGATGAGTCGGTCGTCGACTCCGCCGCCGAACGGCTCGGACAGGTTGGCCATCACCTTGAGCACGAAGCGCATCAGGGTCGTGCGCGGCAGTCCGTAGCGCACGGCGAGCCGCATCACCTCGGGGTGGCCGATGAGCTTGGCGAAGCCCCGGCCCACCGTGTAGTAGCCGCCGAGGGCGTCCTTCATCACGGCGGGGTAGGACTGCAGGACCCGCTCGCGCTCGGCGTCCGTGGCGCGGGCCGCGGCCTGGGAGATGATGTCCGCCGCCAACCGCGCCGACTCCATCGCGTAGGCGATGCCCTCACCGTTGAACGGGTTCACCATGCCGCCGGCGTCGCCGACGAGGAGCAACCCGTTCGCGTAGTGCGGCTGGCGGTTGAAGCCCATGGGCAGCGCGGCCCCCCGGATGGGGCCGGTCATGGTCTCCTCGCCGTAGGTCCACTCGGCCGGCATGCTCGCCACCCAGCGACGCAGCACGTCGCGGTAGTCGACCTTGCCGAAGGCGCTGGAGGTGTTGAGGATGCCCAGGCCGACGTTGCTCCGGCCGTCGCCGACGCCGAAGATCCAGCCGTAGCCGGGGAGCAGCACCCGCCGTCCGCTCTCCTCGTCGTCGGACCACAGCTCGAGCCAGGACTCGAGGTAGTCGTCGTCGTGCCGGGGGCTGGTGTAGTAGGTGCGCACCGCCACGCCCAGCGGCCGGTCGGGGCGCTTCTCCAGGCCGAGTGCGAGCGCCATCCGCGCGGAGACGCCGTCGGCGGCGATGACCACCGGCGCCGAGTAGGTGACCTCGTCGCCGACCTTGCGGCCGCGGTCGTCGACCGGCTTGGCGGTCACCCCGACGACCCGGCCGGTGCGCTCGTCGAGCACCGGGCCGGTGACCGCCTGGCGCTCCAGCAGCCGGGCGCCGGCCTTCTCGGCGTGCCGG
>NZ_DASSTI010000067.1:0-4556 GCF_035708005.1 Segeticoccus sp.
CCTGACGGTCTCGGGGTGGGCCTCCCGGATCGTGCCGATGCTGCTGCTGGGCGTGCTGCTCGGCGATGCGTCGGACCGGCTGCGGATCTCGAACGAGCGGCGGCGCCGGCTCGAGGCGGCGGCGCAGCGGCACCGGGACGCGGTCGAGATCAACGACACCCTGGTCCAGGGCATGGTCGCTGCCATGTGGTCCCTGGAAAGCGGCCGCCACGACCACGGGGTGCGCACGCTCGGGGAGACCATCACCCTCGGTCACGACCTGGTGTCCAAGCTGATGCGCGACGCCGACATGGGGCTGTCCGGCCAGCGGGGCCGCGCCACCCACGACCAGCGCAGCGCTGGCGGCGGAGGCGGGCAGGAGTCGAACCCGCCTGACCGAGATACTCGGCCACTTCGGTTTTGAGGACCGCGCCCGTCACCAGACGAGATACGCCTCCGGGGACACTGTAGAGGTCCCCGGCCCCAGACCCCCGTCTCGACCTCCCGGTCAGCGGACCCGCGTGCGCCGCTCGACCACCCGCTCGTGAGGCTCGTCGTCGATGCCGGTGACCCCGCGCTCGCGGGCCGCGGCCACCAGCGCCAGCGTGGAGTGCAGCTCCGCTGCCTTGAGCACGTTCTGCACGTGCGTGCGCACCGTGTTGGTGGAGATGAACAGCCGCTGGGCGACCTCGACCCGGGTCATCCCCGACACCAGGCAGCGCAGCACCTCGAGCTCGCGGGAAGAGAGGTCGTCGACGAAGCTGTGCTCCGGCGTCGTAGGACCGTGCGCCTGCTCGACCAGCCGCTCCACCACCGAGCGCAGCGCCTCCGGCGGCAGGTAGAGGTGGCCGCGGAGCACCTCCGCCACCGCGCCGAGCAGCACGTCGAAGCCGGCATCCTTGGGCACCCACGCCTCGGCACCCCGCTCCAGCGCCTCGACGATCAGCCGCGGGTCGTGCCCTGCGGAGACCATCACCACCGGAGGCCGCTTGCCCTGCTCCTCGAGCTGGGCGATCAGGTCGAGGCCCGACTCCCCGGCGAGGTCGTAGTCAAGGAGGACGACGTCCGGGTGGATCCGGTTGGCCATCGCCCGGGCGGTGCCGATCGAGAAGGCGATCTCGACCTCCCCGATGCCCCGCTCACCACGCAGCCGCATCGCAAGCACCTCGGCGAACACCCGGTGGTCGTCCACCAGCAGCACCGCGATCTGCGTTCCCCACGAACCCATCTACTCCACCCACTCCCTCGAGACACTCCCCCGCGTCCGGAGGCGCACCGCTGTCACCGGGCGCCCGGCGCGTCCGTCAGGCCGAGCTCCACGGCCACCCTGATCGCCTTGCTGCGGCGGTCCACACCGAGCTTGGCGAGAACGTGCTGCACGTGCGTGCGCACGGTGTTCGTCGACACGCCGAGCGTCGCCGACATGCGCTGCGTCGACAGCCCGGCCACGATCAGCCTGAGCACGTCCCGCTCCCGATCGGTCAGGTAGTCCAGCGGCGAAGGCCCGGACTGTGTCCCCACCGGACGCGAGCAGCCCTCCACCACGGACTCGCCCTCACCAGCACGGTGGATCGTCTTGTCGAGCGTGGCGATGTCACAGCGCTTGTCCACGATGGCATTGACCGTCCCTGCGTCGAGGGCCGTCCAGGCGCCGTCCGACCCGGTGCCGCACAGCAGCACGATCGCCATCTCCGGATGGCCCGAGCGGATCGCCGCGGCGGCGGCCAGCGCCTCCGTCTCCTGGACGCCCAGCCCGAGCACGCAGACCGTCGGGGACCAGCGGTCGACCAGCTCCGAGATCCGGCCGACGTCGCTCGCCGTTCCGGCGATCTCGTGGCCGCGGTCTGCCAGCGCGACGGCCAGCGCGTCGACGAACATCCCGTGCGGGTCACACAGCGCGAGGCTCATGGCCGCCCCCGTCGTCTCGTACCGGGACCAGCAGGCGCACCGTCGTCCCCGGCCCCGGTCCACTCGTGATCTCCAACCGCCCCTTGCAGGCGCGCAGCGCCATGTCCACGATGGACAGCCCCTGCCCGCTGCCCGGGGCGACATGCCCGAACCCGAGGCCCTCGTCGACGACCTCTACGTACGCCGCCCGGCTGTCGCGCTCGACAGTCACGGTGACCGAGCCGCCGGCACCCGTCGCGCGGGCCGCGTTGTCCAGCACGTTGCCGATCGCCCGGCGCAGCAGCACGGCATCGGCGTGGACGAGCACCGGCCCGGTGTGCACCAGCACCACGGTCACCCCGTGGTTGAGCTCCGCGACCCGGACGCACTCGTCGATCAGGTCGACCAGGTCGACGTTGCTGGTGGTGCGGGTCTCACCGGCGTGCACCGCCACCAGGTCCTGGATGCCGCCGAACAGCTCCCGGATCATGCCGAGCCGCCGGCGTACCCCCTCGTCGAGGCACTCGTCCCCCGGCATGTCGGCGGCGAGGAGTCCGGCGGCGGCGTACTGGCGCAGGTCGTGGCAGAGCCGCTCCATGTCCGTCCCGGGACCAGGCTTCGCCAACGCTGTCATTGCAGGACCCCTCCACATGCTCATGACATCGCAGCGAGGTCTTGACTGCTGGAACCGGTTTCCCGGCGAACGAGGCGCCCGCAGACCCTCCCCGAGCGGGCAATTCTCGTCAGGTTCCTTTCCTAGCACGGGCATCCGGGTGCGGCGATGGTCACTGCGAACTATTTGCCCGTGACGATCGGGGCAGATTACGCAAACACCACTGTGAGCCAGACCACTGAGTACCATATTTGCGGGGCAGTGGGGGGTGGGGACATGGGCGAAGAGAGGGCTTCCGGCGCGTCCAGAAACGCCGCCGGAAACGACGCCCTGCTCGCCCAGCGGCTGGTCTCGCTCGCGGACACGCTCGTCGACGACTACGACGTGGTCGACCTCCTCGACCGCCTGGTGCACACCTGCCTCGAGCTGCTGCCGGTCGAGCAGGCCGGGCTGATGCTGCTCACCTCCGGCCAGGAGCTCCGGCTGGTCGCGTCGTCGGACAAGAGCGTCCGTCGGCTGGAGCGGTTCCAGCTCGACCACGCGGAGGCCGGCCCGTCGGTGGAATGCGTGCACACCGGCGAGGCGGTCGGGGTCGATGACCTGACCGTGCCGAACGAGCGTTGGCCGAAATTCGCCGCCGCGGCCGCCGCCGCGAGCTTCCGGTCGGTCTTCGTGGTCCCGATGCGGCTGCGCGGGGACATCATCGGAGCCCTCACCATGTTCGTGTCGCGTGAGGCTCCGCTGAGCCGGAACGACCGGAGGCTGGCGCGTGCTCTTGCCGACGTGGCCACCATCGGCATCCTCCAGCAGCGGTCGCTGCACCGGGCCTCCTTGCTCGCCGAGCAGCTGCAGACGGCGCTCAACTCCCGCATCGTGATCGAGCAGGCGAAGGGCGTGCTCTCTGAGCACGCCGGGGTGGACATGGACGTCGCCTACGCCGCCCTGCGCACCTTCAGCCGCAACTCCAACCTCAAGCTCAGCGACGTCGCTGCCTCGGTGGTGTCCCGGCAGCGAGACCCGGAAGAGGTGCTCAGCGCGCTGCGCCGCCGCGAGCAGTAGTCCCTTTGCCTTCGCAACGGTTTACTTCCTCCTCCGCAGGGATACGGTGGGACCAGGCGACGGGCGGAGCGGAGGTTTCCTTGGGCGAGAAGACGTTCATCGGATCATGGCCCCTGGTCAGGCAGGTCAGCGGCCGGGACCGGCTCGGCCGCGGAACCGCCTCGATGTCCCAGCGCAGCCAGACGCTCAAGCCCCGCACGTCGGAAGCCGACAAGGTGGTGCACTCCGTCTGCCCGTTCTGCGCGGTCGGTTGCGGGCAGCGAGTCTTCGTCAAGGACGGCCAGGTCACCCAGATCGAGGGCGACCCCGCCAGCCCCATCTCCCGCGGCCGGCTGTGCCCGAAAGGCAGCGCGAGCAAGCAGCTGGTCACCAGCGAGGGGCGCGTGACCAAGGTCCGCTACCGACGTCCGTTCGGGACGGAGTGGGAGGACCTGGACCTCGACACCGCGATGGACATGATCGCGGACCGGGTCATCAAGACCCGCAAGGACTTCTGGGAGTGGGAGAGCGAGGACGGCCGCCGGCTTCGCCGCACCATGGGCATCGCCAGCCTCGGAGGAGCGACCCTCGACAACGAGGAGAACTACCTCATGAAGAAGCTGTACACGGCGATGGGTGCCATCCAGATCGAGAACCAGGCCCGTATTTGACACTCCTCCACCGTCCCCGGTCTGGGGACCTCGTTCGGCCGGGGAGGGGCCACCACCTTCCAGCAGGACCTGCAGAACGCCGACGTCATCGTCATCGAGGGCTCCAACATGGCCGAGTGCCACCCCGTGGGGTTCCAGTGGGTGATGGAGGCCAAGCGGCGTGGAGCCACGATCATCCACGTCGACCCGCGGTTCACCCGCACCTCGGCCGTGGCGGACATCCACGTGCCGATCCGGGCCGGCTCGGACATCGCGTTCCTCGGCGCTCTCGTGAACCACGTGCTGAGCAACGAGCTCGACTTCCGTGAGTACGTCGTCAACTACACCAACGCGGCGGCGATCGTCAGCGAGGACTTCGAGGACACCGA
>NZ_DASSTI010000068.1:0-43172 GCF_035708005.1 Segeticoccus sp.
CCGTGACACGATCGACCTCGCCGTCATCGGCGGCGACGGCATCGGCCCGGAGGTCGTCGCCGAGGGCCTGAAGGTGCTCTCCGCCGTCACCAACGGCGGCCCGAAGGTCACGACCACCGAGTACGACCTCGGCGCCCGCCGCTGGCACGCCACCGGCGAGACGCTGCCCGACTCGGTGCTCGAGCAGCTGCGCGGCCACGACGCGATCCTGCTCGGTGCGGTCGGCGACCCCGGCGTGCCGAGCGGCGTGCTCGAGCGTGGCCTGCTGCTGCGCCTGCGCTTCGCCTTCGACCACTACGTCAACCTCCGCCCGGGCCGGCTCTACCCGGGCGTGGCGAGCCCGCTGGACGTCGCGCGCGTCGCCCCCGACGGCATCGACTTCGTCGTCGTGCGCGAGGGCACCGAGGGTCCGTATGCCGGCAACGGCGGTGTGCTGCGCCACGGCACCCCCGCGGAGATCGCCACGGAGGTCAGCGTCAACACCCGCTACGGGGTGGAGCGCGTGGTCCGCGACGCGTTCGCCCGGGCTCAGGCCCGGCCGCGCAAGCACCTCACCCTGGTGCACAAGCACAACGTCCTCAGCCACGCCGGCCACCTGTGGCGTCGCACGGTCGAAGAGGTCGGCGCCGAGTACCCGGAGGTCACCACCGCCTACCAGCACGTCGACGCGGCGACGATCTTCCTGACCACCGACCCTGGCCGGTTCGACGTCATCGTCACCGACAACCTCTTCGGCGACATCCTCACCGACCTGGCCGCGGCCGTCACCGGCGGCATCGGCCTCGCGGCCAGCGGCAACATCAACCCGGACCGGACGGCCCCGAGCATGTTCGAGCCGGTCCACGGCTCAGCGCCGGACATCGCCGGCCAGGGGCTCGCCGACCCGACGGCCACGATCCTGTCGGTGGCGCTGCTGCTGGACCACCTGGGCCGAAGGGATGAGGCGCGACGCGTCGAGGACGCCGTCGCCGCCGACCTGGCGGAGCGGGCGAGCACCGAGGGTGCCGCCCGGCGCAGCACCGGCGAGATCGGCGACGCGATCGCCGCCCGCGTCTCCTGAGCCGGCGGGCCCGGCGATAGCCTGCGGGCACACACCGACCGCGTCTGGAGGAGCCATGTCCTTGTCGTTCTCGCCGCAGCGGCGCAGTGACCCCGTCCCGGCGGAGGAGCGTGCGGCGATCCTCGCCGACCCGGGCTTCGGCAAGCACTTCACCGACCACATGGCCCAGGCGACGTGGACCCAGGGGGAGGGGTGGCACGACGCCCGCGTGACGGCATACGGACCGATCACGCTCATGCCCTCCGCGGCCGTCCTGCACTACGCCCAGGAGATCTTCGAGGGGATGAAGGCCTACCGGCACGCCGACGGGTCGATCTGGACGTTCCGGCCGGAGGCCAACGCGGCGCGGTTCCAGCGCAGCGCCCGGCGGCTCGCGCTGCCCGAGCTGCCGGCGGAGGACTTCGTGAACTCGCTCAAGGCTCTGGTCGACGTCGACCAGGAGTGGGTGCCGAGCGGTGAGGCGGGGGAGGCGAGCCTCTACCTGCGGCCGTTCATGTTCGCCTCGGAGGCCTTCCTCGGCGTGCGCCCGGCGGCAGAGGTCACCTACTGCGTGATCGCCTCGCCGGCCGGCCCGTACTTCAAGGGCGGCGTCAACCCGGTCTCGATCTGGCTGTCGAGCAACTACACCCGCGCGGCCCAGGGCGGCACGGGGGCGGCCAAGTGCGGCGGCAACTACGCTGCCTCGCTCGCCGCGCAGATCGAGGCGGCCGAGCACGGCTGCGAGCAGGTGGCCTTCCTCGACGGCGCCGAGCACACCTGGGTCGAGGAGCTCGGCGGGATGAACCTCTACTTCGTCCACCGCGACGGGCGGATCGTCACTCCGGAGCTGTCCGGCAGCATCCTC
Source organism: Segeticoccus sp. (assembly GCF_035708005.1). Classification (NCBI taxonomy): domain Bacteria; kingdom Bacillati; phylum Actinomycetota; class Actinomycetes; order Micrococcales; family Intrasporangiaceae; genus Segeticoccus; species Segeticoccus sp. Next base: position 1,905 of record NZ_DASSTI010000068.1, read on the forward strand.
GAGGGCGTCACCCGCGACTCGATCCTCTCGATCGCCAAGGACCTCGGCCTGTCCGCGGAGGAGCGGCGCATCTCCATCGACGACTGGCGCGAGGGCGCGCGCAGCGGCGAGATCACCGAGGTCTTCGCGTGCGGCACCGCCGCCGTGGTCACCCCGGTTGGCCGGCTCGCCTGGGACGGCGGCGAGGTGACCACCGGCGCCGACGGCAACCCGACCGCGCTGAAGATCCGCCAGGCGCTGCTCGACATCCAGTACGGCCGCGCCGAGGACACCCACGGCTGGCTCACCCGCCTCGCCTGACGATCGTCGCGCCGGAACCGTCTCGCCGGACGATCGTCGCGCCGGAACCGTCTCGCCCCACGATCGTCGCGCCGGATCATTGTGCCCTTCTGGCTGCTCTGGCAGCCAGAAGGGCACGTTGATTGCGGACAACGATTCATGACGGCCGGTATGCCGGGCACGCCGGGGCGGCCCACCGCCGCGACGCCGCCCACGCCCGCCCGCCCACGCCCGCCGGCGTCGTCTTGGATGGCAAGACGGTGGTGCCGGATGGCGGGATGGCCTGACATAGTTGCGCCCGTGACCATCCCCGGGACGTGCGTGGCGACCGCCACCATCATTCTCGAGTAGCGCGACGGGTTCTCCCGCCGCGCAGACCTCCCACACCCTGGGGGGTCTTTTTCGTTCCCGGGGCACCACCCCCGCACCGGGATCGCGCGAGGCGGGACGGGAATCGGCTCCGGACCGGTCACACCGCACAATGGAACAGCACTGCCGGCGGGGGACCGCCGCACCAGCTCGAGCTCGAGGATGGGCCGCGATGACCGACGTTCACGTCTACGACACCACGCTGCGCGACGGTGCCCAGCAGGAGGGGCTCAACCTCTCCGTGGCGGACAAGCTCGCCATCGCGGCCCACCTCGACGAGCTCGGCGTCGGCTACATCGAGGGCGGTTGGCCCGGGGCGAACCCGAAGGACACCGAGTTCTTCGCCCAGGCCCGCACCGGACTGCACCTGCAGCACGCGCAGCTCGTCGCTTTCGGCTCGACCCGACGGGCCGGCGTGGTCGCCGCCGACGACCCGCAGGTGCGGGCGCTGCTCGAGGCGCAGACGCCCGTCGTGACGCTGGTCGCCAAGTCGCACGTGCGACACGTGGAGCAGGCCCTGCGGACCACCCTCGAGGAGAACCTCGCGATGGTCCGCGACACGGTGGCCTTCCTGACCCGGGAGGGCCGGCGGGTCTTCCTCGACGCGGAGCACTTCTTCGACGGCTACGCGACGGACCCGGCATACGCCCTGGAGGTGGTGCGCACGGCCGCCGAGGCGGGCGCCGACGTCGTGGCGCTCTGCGACACCAACGGCGGCATGCTGCCGCCGCAGGTCGCCGACGTGGTGCAGGCGACGTTGGCCGGCACGCAGGCCCGACTGGGCATCCACTGCCACAACGACACCGGCTGTGCCGTGGCGAACTCGCTCAGCGCGGTCGCGGCGGGCGCGAGCCACGTGCAGGGGACCGTCAACGGCTACGGCGAGCGCACCGGCAACGCGGACCTGCTCACCGTGGTGAGCAACCTGCAGCTCAAGCTCGGGCACGACCTGCTCGAGCCGGGCCGGCTGCGCGAGGCCACTCGCGTGGCCCACTCGATCAGCGAGATCACCAACGTGCCGGCCTACAGCCGCCAGCCGTATGTCGGTGCGAGCGCCTTCGCGCACAAGGCCGGGCTGCACGCCAGCGCCATCCGCGTCGACCCCGACCTCTACCAGCACACCGACCCCGACGCCATCGGCAACGGGATGCGCACCCTCGTCTCCGACATGGCCGGCCGCGCGAGCATCGAGCTGAAGGCCCGCGAACTCGGCTACGACGTCGCGGGGCAGAACGACCTGCTCACCCGGGTCGTCACCAAGGTCAAGGACCTCGAGCTGCAGGGCTACACCTTCGACGCTGCCGACGCGTCCTTCGAGCTGCTGCTGCGCGGCGAGCTCGAGGGGCACCGGGTCAGCTACTTCGACGTCGAGTCGTGGCGTGTCATCACCGACGCCCGCGGCGACGGGGCGGCGCTGTCCGAGGCGACGGTCAAGCTCATCGCCGGCGGCGAGCGGCACGTCGCGACCGGCGAGGGTAACGGCCCGGTCAACGCCCTCGACCACGCGCTGCGCCAGGCGCTGTCCCGGGTCTACCCGGAGCTGGACAAGCTGGAGCTGATCGACTTCCGGGTGCGCCTCTTCGACGCCGCACACGGCACCGATGCCACCACCCGCGTCCTCATCGAGCACGCCGACGACGAGCGGTCCTGGGAGACCCTCGGCGTCGCCGGCAACATCCTCGAGGCGAGCTGGCGGGCGCTCACCGACGGCGTCACCTACGGCCTGCTGCGCCAGGGGGTGCCGGTCCGCACCGGCGACTGAGTCACCTCAGCAGCTGGTCGCAGGCCGCCAGCAAACGCCCTCGCAACGCCTGCGCCCGCTCGCTGAACGCCCGCTGCGCCGCGACGTACTCCGCCTTGCCCTCCGCCGTCTCGATCGGCACCGGCGCATAGCCCAGCTCGGACAGGTCGTACGGCGAGGCGCGCATGTCCAGCTCCCGGACCTCCCGGGCCAGCTCGAAGCAGTCGACCGTCAGCTCGCTCGGCACCGCGGGCGCCAGCTTGTAGGCCCACTTGTAGACGTCCATCCCGGCATGTAGGCATCCCGGCTGCTCGAACGCGACCTGCGAATCACGCTGGGGCTCCAGCGCGTTCAGCGGTCGTGCCGCCTCGGTGAAGAATCGGAACGCGTCGTGGTGGGAGCAGCGGATCCGGTGCCGTTCCACCACCGCGTCGGTGCCCGCATGCCCCAGCCGCAGCGGCCAGCTCGCGTGTCGGACCTCCTCCGGCGGCTGACGGTAGACCATCGCCCACTCGTGCAGCCCGAAGCAGCTCAGGTGCGCCGGTCGCTCCAGCGTCGCCGACAGCAGGTCGCGCACGAAGCGGACCGTCTCTGCCCGGTCGCGCAGGAACCCCTCGACGTCGACGTATGCCGTGTGCTCGGCATACCGGTAGTGCCGCCACCCTGCCCGCTCACCCGCGCCCTCCCCGCGTAGGGCGACCCCAGCACCCGGGTGCCAGCGGCGCAGCTGGCCCGGGCGGTGGCTGTAATAGGTGAACAGGAAGTCCTCGACCGGGTGGGCGCGCCCATCGCGGCGGCGGCGCAGGTACGGGGCGGTGAGCCGGTCGACGCGGGCCTGGTGGGCGCGCTCGCGCTCGCGCCACACGTCCTCGTCCAGGGCCTCACCGCTCACGTGGCCCAAGGGTAGGCGGCCGGGTGCGGCGGCCGGTACTCGACGGATGGCCGCCCGGCGCGCCCGGTGGGACGCTGGACCCGTCTGCCCGGGATCGCCCGGACATCGGCTCTGGAGGTCGTCATGTCCCTGCTCCGCCGCGGCGCCGCTCGGGTGGCCGCCCTCATCCTGTCCCTGTGTGCCGCGCTTGCGCTCGCCTTCGCCGGAGCCGCGCCCGCCTCGGCCGATCCGCCCCACGGCCACGGCGACCACCACGCCATGGGCTGGTACCTCGCGCTCGGTGACTCACTCGCCGCCGGCTACCAGCCGGGACTGGGCGAGGCGCGCCACGGCGGCTACACCGGCAAGGTCCTGCGGGACCTGCGGCGGGAGTCGGGCAAGACGACACTGCGCAACCTCTCGTGCTCGGGGGAGAGCACCGTGACCATGGCGCAGGGCGGAATCTGCAGTTACCACAAAGGAACCCAACTGGCCCAGGCCGTGCAGTTCCTGCACGCCCACGCCGGGCACACCCGTCTCGTCACCGTCACGATCGGTGCCAACGACGTGCAGCGGTGCGTGCGTGGCGCCATCGACGTCGCCTGCGTGGAGCAGGGCATGGCCGACATCCGGCAGGACCTGCCGGTCATCCTCGGGCAGCTGCGCGCCGCGGCGCCGCGCACGGAGATCGTGGTGACGAACTATGACAACCCGTTCCTCGCGGCCTGGCTGCTCGGCCCGGACGGGCAGGCACTGGCCCGCATGTCCGACGGCCTCCTCCTCCAGCTCAACGGGATCATCGCGGCGAGTGCCGCCGGGGTGCACGCGGGGGTCGCGGACGTGGCGACGGCGTTCTCCAGCCGGGACTTCACCGACCAGGTCACGCTGCCCGGCATCGGCGAGGTCCCGCTCAACGTCGCCCGGATCTGCCAGTGGACGTGGATGTGCACGCTGCAGGACATCCACACCAACGACCTCGGCTATGCGGTGATCGGCCACACCGTCATCGCGGTGCTCGAGGAGCGCGGCCTGGCGGCCGACCCGCGCCTGGCGCTCGTCGGGTAGCGCCGCATCGCCGGCGAGCTCCCGGGTGCCCGCCGGATAGGGTCGAGGCGTGCGCATCGCGAGGTACACGACTGGTGAGGACCCGACATACGGCTTGGTCGACGGGGCCGGGGAGAAGATCGCGCGGATCAGCGGCGACCCGCTCTACCAGCCGATCTCGCTGACCGGCGAGACCTCCATGGTGGAGGAGGTACGGCTGCTCGCGCCGGTCATCCCACGCAGCAAGGTGATCGGGATCGGCCGGAACTACGCCGAGCACGCCCGCGAGATGGGCGGTGAGACCCCGGCCGAGCCGCTCATGTTCCTCATCCCCAACACCGCCGTCGTCGGCCCCGGCGACCCGGTCGTGATGCCGCCGCAGAGCACCAACGTGCACTACGAGGGCGAGCTCGCCGTGGTCATCGGGCGGATGTGCAAGGACGTCGCGCCGGAGGACGTGGCGCGGGTCGTCTTCGGCTACACCTGTGCCAACGACGTGACCGCCCGCGACCTGCAGCGCTCCGACGGGCAGTGGGCACGGGCCAAGGGCTTCGACACCTTCTGTCCGCTCGGGCCGTGGATCGAGACCGAGCTCGACACCTCGAGCGTGCGGCTGCGCACCCGTCGCGACGAGGAGGTCGTCCAGGACGGCACCACCGGCGACATGATCCACGACGTCGCCCACCTGGTCTCCTACGCCTCGCAGGCGTTCACCCTGCTGCCCGGTGACGTCATCCTCACCGGCACGCCCGAGGGCGTCGGGCCGGTCGAGGCCGGCCAGCGCGTCGAGGTGCAGATTGAGGGGATCGGCACCCTGTCGAACCCGTTCGTCCGTCACGACGACTGACCGGGGCGAGGCGGTCAGTCGTTCCGGGGCGAGGCGGTCAGGCGTTCCAGGGCGAGGCGGTCAGGCGTTCCGGGACAAGGTGGAACATCCGTGTCGTCATGACGACACGAGGTTTCCAGCTCGTCGGCAGGCGTCGTCCACAGATTCGCCCCGAGCGGGCACGGGCGGCCCCCGAGGCGGGACGCTGTCGGGGTGTCGGACGAGGCTGGGGCAGAGCTCCGCGAGATCGCGCGACGGCAGCTGGGCGTCGTCACCCGTGCCCAGTGCCTGACCAGCGGTATGACGCTCGCCCAGACCCGCTGGAAGCTCCGGTCCGGGCGGTGGCGGAGCATCCACCCCGGGATCTACCTGACCCACAGCGGCACGGTCGGCTGGAAGCTGCGCGCCGCTGCCGCGGTGCTGGCCTGTGGACCCGGTGCCGTGTTGGCCGGTCGGGCGGCAGCGCGTTGGCACACGCTGGTGGACGACGACCCGGCGACGATCGACGTGCAGGTGCCGGCTCGGCGCCGCGTTCGTCCACCGGCACGCGTCCGGGTCCGTCGGGTTACGCAGCTCGAGGCCCGCACGGCGAGGCTGGCTTCTTGGCCACCGCGGACGTCGGTCGAGGACACCGTCCTCGACGTGGCCGAGGCGAGCTCGCCGCGCGAGGCGGAGGCGTTGGTGGCCCGTGCCTGCCAACGCGGTCTCACGACGATCGAACGGCTCGGCGCGGCTCTGGGGCGCCGTGGCCGCCACCGGTGGCGGGACCTGTTCCGCGTGGCGCTCGAGGATGTCGCCGACGGGGCCGAGAGCATCGCCGAGATCCGCTACATCCGTGGGGTGGAGCGGGCCCACGGTCTGCCCCGGGCGATCCGGCAGCTGCGCGTGGTGCGGGGCGGTCGTCGGCAGCGGGACGACAACCTGTACGAGGCCGAGGAGGTGCTGGTCGAGGTGGACGGCCGAGTCGGGCACGTCGGTGACGGGCGGCTCCGGGACCGTCGTCGGGACCGACGGGCGGCGGCGTCCGGCCTGCTGACCCTGCGTGTCGGCTGGGTCGAGGTCTCCGCGGAGGAGTGTGAGACGGCTCGCGACATCGCCGAGGTCCTGATGAGCCGAGGATGGTCCGGCCCACTCGAGTCGTGCGGTGCCGATTGCCGGGCGTTCGAGCCGGACGACGAACAGGGTGGAACATCCGTGGCGTCATGACGACACGAAGCGTCCACCTTGTGGTGACGGCCGCCTCGTGGTGACGGCCAGCTTGTGGTGACGGCCGGCCTCAGCGTGCCGGCCGGCTTGTGGTGACGGCCGGCCTCAGCGCGCCGGCCAGCCGCGGTGTGACCAAGGTGACGGCCCGGCGAGGCTGGGAGCCGGCTGTGTCCGGCATACCCTTCTGTGCCGTGGCAGACGCACCGATCGGCATCTTCGACTCCGGCTTCGGCGGGCTCACCGTCGCCCGGGCCGTGCTCGACCAGCTGCCGCAGGAGTCGGTCCTCTACCTGGGGGACACGGCCCGCCAGCCGTACGGACCGCGCCCGATCGCCCAGGTGCGGGCCTTCGCCCTGGAGTCCCTCGACCAGCTCGTCGACCGCGGGGTCAAGCTGCTCGTCATCGCCTGCAACTCCGCCTCCGCCGCGGTGCTGCACGACGCACGGGAGCGCTACGACGTGCCGGTCGTGGAGGTGATCCGACCGGCGGTGCGTCGGGCGGTCTCGGCGACCCGCAACAACCGAGTCGGCGTGATCTCCACCCAGGCCACGCACCGCAGCCACGCCTACATCGACGCGTTCGCCGCGGCCCCGCAGATCGAGGTCACGAGTCGGGCCTGCCCCCGGTTCGTGGAGTTCGTCGAGGCCGGGGTGACCGGCGGCACGGAGCTGCTCGACGTCGCGCGGGAGTACCTCGCGCCGCTGCAGGCCCACGACGTCGACACCCTGATCCTCGGCTGCACGCACTACCCACTGCTGACCGGCGTGCTGTCCTACGTGATGGGCGAGGACGTCTCGCTGGTCTCGTCGGCGGAGGAGACGGCCAAGGACGTCTACCGGATCCTCGCCGACGCCGACCAGCTGCGCCCCGACGGCCTGCCCCGCCCCCAGCACGAGTTCCTCACCACCGGGGAGCCGGCGGCGTTCGAGCGGCTCGCGCGGCGCTTCCTCGGCGCCGAGATCGTGGCGGCGGCAGCGGCGGCGGAAGCAGCCTCGTGAGGCTCACCGTCATCGGGTGCGCGGGCTCGTTCCCGGGGCCCGACTCCCCGGCGTCCTGCTACCTCGCCCAGGCCGACCACGAGGGGCGCACGTTCAGCCTGCTACTGGACCTCGGCAACGGCGCGCTCGGCGCGCTCCAACGCCACCTGTCGCCCTGGGAGGTCGACGCGGTCGCGTTCAGCCACCTGCACCCGGACCACTGCGTCGACCTGTGCGGGCTCTACGTCATGCGGCGCTACCGGCCCGGGCACGCCGACGGGTCGCAGCACCGCATCCCGGTCTGGGGCCCGACCGGCGCGCGGGAGCGCATGGCGGCGATCAACGGCGCCGAGGGGCCCGAGGACATGGGCGAGGAGTTCACCTTCCGCACCCACACCGACGCGACGCCCGTCCGCATCGGCCCCTTCACGGTCACGCCGCATCGCGTGAACCACCCGGTCGAGGCCTACGGCCTGCGCGTCGAGGCCGACGGCGCCACGCTCGCCTACACCGGGGACACCGACAGCTGCCCCGCGCTCACCCCGCTGATGGCCGGCGCCGACCTCGTCCTGTCGGACTCCGCCTTCGTCGACGGCCGCGACCACACCGAGGGGATCCACCTGTCCGGTCGCCGGGCCGCCGAGGCGGCGGTGGCGGCCGGGGGAGTGCGGCGGCTCGTCCTCACGCACATCCCCGCCTGGAACGACCCGGAGGTATGCCGGGCACAGGCCGCCGCGGTCTGGCCCGGTGACGTCGGGCTCGCCCGCCCGGGGACGGCATACGAGCTCTGAGCGGGGCGACCGTAGCCTTGGGGGCATGACCCAGACCACGGCCGACACCACCGCCACGACACGCCACGACGGGCGTGCACCGGATCAGCTGCGCACGGTGCGGATCACCCGCAACTGGCTCGACCACGCCGAGGGGAGCGTGCTCGTCGAGTTCGGCCGGACCCGGGTGCTGTGCGCGGCGTCGTTCACCGAAGGCGTGCCTCGCTGGCGCAAGGGCAGCGGCGAGGGCTGGGTGACGGCGGAGTACGCGATGCTGCCGCGTGCCACCAACACCCGCTCCGACCGGGAGTCCGTCAAGGGCCGCATCGGTGGCCGCACGCACGAGATCTCCCGACTCGTCGGCCGCAGCCTGCGGGCTGTCGTCGACACGAAGGCGTTGGGGGAGAACACGATCGTGCTCGACTGCGACGTGCTCCAGGCTGACGGCGGCACCCGCACCGCCGCCATCACGGGCGCCTGGGTCGCCCTGCACGACGCGATCGAGACGGGGCGGCGCAACGGCTCGATCGGTGCGAACGCCCGGCCGCTCAAGGGGTCCGTGGCGGCGGTCAGCGTCGGGGTCGTCGAGGGCCGTCCCGTGCTCGACCTCGACTACCACGAGGACGTCTCGGCCGACACCGACATGAACGTCGTGCTCACCGGTGACGGGGCGTTCGTCGAGGTCCAGGGGACCGCGGAGGGCGAGCCGTTCGACCGCGATCTGCTCAACGGGCTCCTCGACCTCGCCGTGACCGGCTGCGCCGACCTGACCCGGCGGCAGCAGGAGGCCCTCGCCCAGCCCGCGGAGCAGCCCGCGTGAGCCGCGTCGCCCGTGTCGTTCTGGCGACCCGCAACGCGCACAAGGTCGAGGAGCTGAACGCGATCCTGTCCGAGGTCGTCGGCGAGCTGCACCTGGAAGTGGTCGGGGTGACCGAGTTCCCCGAGGTGGAGGACGTGGTCGAGTCCGGGGTCACCTTCGCCGAGAACGCCACCCTGAAGGCCGTGCAGGTCTGCCAGGCCACCGGTATGCCGTCCCTCGCCGACGACTCCGGCCTCGCCGTGGACGTGCTGGGCGGCTGTCCCGGCGTGTTCAGCGCGCGGTGGTCCGGCGTGCAGGGGCCGGACAAGGACCGGGCCAACAACCAGCTGCTGCTCTCCCAGCTCGGCGACGTGCCGGATGCGCACCGTGCCGCCGCGTTCGTGTGCGCCGCGGTGCTCGCGATGCCCGACGGGACCGTTCGCGTGCAGGAGGGACGCGTCTCGGGCCGCCTCGGCCGGGCACCGCGCGGCTCGGGTGGTTTCGGCTACGACCCCCTGCTCATCGTCGACGGCGGCGAGCGCACCCTCGCCGAGTTCTCACCGGCGGAGAAGAACGCGATCTCCCACCGCGGCAAGGCCTTCCGCGCGTTGGCAGCAGACCTGCGCGAGCTGCTGGCCTGACCGCGCTGGACGGCCTCGCACAGCGGCGTCGGGACCACAGCGTTCCGTGAGAACCTGACCGGGTGAAGCGCTCCTGGCCCGTGGCGGCGCTGAGCGGCGTGGCGACGGGTGCGGTGATTCTCGGAGCCGCGGCGGTCCTGGCCGGGCTGCTCGAACGCGCCGGGCTGGCGGGTGGGGAGCCGTTCCCCGCCGTGGCCGTCGGGAGCGCGTTCGTCGACCACACGCCGGCGGCGTTGCGCGAATGGGCGATCGCGACGTTCGACGGACAGGACAAGACGGCCCTCTTCGTCGGGATGGGCGTCGTGCTCGTGTGCGTGTGCGCCCTGCTCGGTGTGCTGGCCGCGCGCCGGCGCCAGGCCGCGCTCCTGGGGTTCGCCGTCCTGGGGGCGCTCGGCGCCGCTGCGGTGCTGACGCGGCCCCGCGCCGTCGCCCTGGACGTGGGTCCGACCGTGGTGGGGACCCTGGTCGGGCTCTTCGTGCTGGGAGCCCTGCTCGGCCCCCAAGCGCCGAGGGTCGGCGCCGCGCGGGCGGCGGCGCCGGCACGCCACGAACAGCTGGCACGTCGCCCCGTCCTGGGGTGGGGCGTCGGCCTGGTGCTGCTCGGGCTCATCGGCACGTGGGCCGGCCGCGGTCTCGCTTCAGGCAGCCAGCAGGTGCGACGCGCCCGTGAGCGACTGCAGCTTCCCGCCGTCCGACACCGGGTCCGGGTCCCTGCCGCGGCGCAGGTGCACGTCCCCGGCGAGACCCCGTTCATCATGCCCGCGGCACGGTTCTACCGGGTCGACACGGCGCTGGTCGTGCCCGAGGTCGACCCGGCGACCTGGCAGCTCCACGTCCACGGCCTGGTGGAGCGCGAGGTCACCCTCACCTGGCAGGAGTTGCTCGCCCGCCCGATGCAGGAGGCGATGGTCACCCTGACCTGCGTCTCGAACGAGGTCGGCGGTGACCTCGCCGGCAACGCCGTGTGGACCGGGTGGCCGGTGCGCGACCTGCTCGCGATGGCGCGACCTCACCCCGACGCCGACATGGTGTTGTCACGCAGCGTCGACGGGTTCACCGCGGGGACCCCGCTCAGCGCACTCACCGACGGACGCAACGCCCTCGTCGCGATCGGCATGAACGGCAAGCCGTTGCCGTTCGCCCACGGCTTCCCGGCCAGGCTCGTCGTGCCCGGCCTCTACGGCTACGTCTCCGCGACCAAGTGGGTCACCGACCTCAAGGTGACCACCTTCGCGCGGGACGAGGCCTACTGGACGACGCGCGGCTGGTCGGTCCGCGGGCCGGTCAAGACGGCATCCCGGATCGACGTCCCGCAGGCCGGTACCGCCCTGAAGGCGGGGCCCGTAGCGGTCGCCGGCGTCGCGTGGGCGCAGCACCGGGGGATCGACAAGGTGGAGGTGCGCGTCGACGACGGGCCGTGGCGGCGGGCCCGGCTCGCCGCCGAGCCCACGATCGACGCGTGGCGCGAGTGGGTGCTGCGCTGGGACGCCCCCCGCGGCCACCACACCCTGACCGTGCGGGCCACCGACGGGGAGGGTCACCTGCAGACGAAGCTGTCCGCGCCGCCGGTGCCCGACGGCGCCAGCGGATGGCACACCATCAGCGTGCGGGTTGACTGACGCACGGTCAGTGTCGTGCGGAAGAAGGGACTCGAACCCTCACGCCCGAAGGCACAGGAACCTAAATCCTGCGTGTCTACCAGTTCCACCACTCCCGCGCGGCGCCGACTCTACGTCACCGCCGTCGCCAGCGGCGACGTCGCAGGAGCCGCGAGACGGGACAGCGGCGACGTCGCAGGAGCCGCGAGACGGGACAGCGGCGACGTCGCAGGAGCCGCGAGACGGGACAGCGGCGACGTCGCAGGAGCCGCGAGACGGCTCGTCAGGCCGCGGCGAGGGCCTTCTTCAGCGATGCGACGTGGCCGGTGGCCTTCACGTTGTACTTCGCCAGCAGCACCGTCTGGTCGGTGTCGACCACGATCGTGGAGCGGATGACGCCCGTCGTCTTCTTGCCGTAGAGGTTCTTCTCGCCGTACGCGCCGTAGGCGTCGAGCACCGCCTTGTCGGTGTCCGACAGCAACGGGTAGGTGAGGGACTCCTTCTCCTCGAACTGCTTGAGCTTCTCCGGCGCGTCCGGGCTGATGCCGACCACTGCGTAGCCCTCGGACTGCAGTGACGCGAGCGAGTCGCGGAAGTCGCATGCCTCCGTCGTGCAGCCCGGAGTCATTGCGGCCGGGTAGAAGAAGATGATCAACCGCCGTCCGGCGTAGTCGGACAGCGAGACGGTGCGGCCGTCCTGGTCCGTCAACGTGAACGCCGGTGCCGGTTGTCCTGCTTCCAGTCTGGGCATGTGTTTCCTCCGTCGTTGTCCTGGGCGATGCCTGTCGCCGTGTCCACCACGGCGCTGTGCGTTATCGTCGCAGGCGAGCCAGACGAAAGGGAGGCCACCATGGCGAACAGCGGACAGAGCAGGTCCGTCACGCAGATCGAGGCGGATCTGCGCGCGTCACGCGCCCGCCTTGCGAACACGATCGACCAGCTCGCCTTCCGGGCCCAGCCGAAGGAAATCGTCCGCCGGGAGAAGGCATCCGCCCGACAGAAGTTCATGGAGGCCACCCACACGCCCAGCGGGGAGCTCCGGGTCGAGCGCATCGCGGCCGTCCTCGCCGCCGTGTCGGCCGTCTTCATCGCGGCGGGCCTCCTGCGACGCCACAGTGGCTGACCGGGGTCGACCGACGGCGGATCGCCTGCCGATCCGCATGCTGCACGACCGCATCCTCGTGTCCCTGGAGGGGGAGCCGGGTGAGCGGCGCTCGGGGGGAGGGATCGTCATACCGGCCACGGCGAGCGTGGGCAAGCGACTGTCCTGGGGCGAGGTGGTGGCCACGGGCCCCAACGTCCGCCAGGTGCAGATGGGCGACCGCGTGCTGTTCGACCCCGCCGACCGCGCGGAGGTCGAGTTGCACAGCAAGGACTACGTCCTGCTGCGCGAACGCGACCTCCATGCCGTTGCAGCGCCCCGCGTCGAGGACGGACAGACTGGTCTGTACCTCTGACCCGCCTGAGATTGCGGCCGCGTGCGGGTCGACGGCGCGGCGGAGGAGGGTAGCGAGCGTGCGGACGGTGCGACCCACGACACTGGGCTTGCCGGGCCCGGGAGCGCTCGACATGGCGCTGCGACTGCAGTCCATCCGAGCCGACCCCCTGAGCTTCCTGCAGGAGGTGCAACAGCGGTATGGCGACCACGTCGCCTTCCCTGCCCCCGGACCTCCCGTCCTGCTGCTGAACGCGCCGGAGGACATCCGCCGGGTGCTGCAGGAGCACAGCCGGTCCTGGACGAAGCACACCGTGCAGTACCAGACCCTCGCACGGGTGACCGGCCCCGGTCTGCTCGCCAGTGCGCAGTCCGACTGGCTGAGCCGGCGGCGCATCGCGGGGCCGGCGTTCCACCACGAGCGGGTCGACGCCATGGCGGCGACCATGCGCGAGGCGGCGGGCGACCTGCTCCCGACGTGGGGCCGGCCGATCAGCGGTGTGGCCGGGGAACGGACGATCGAGGTCGACGTCGAGGCGATGGCCACGGACGTCACCCTGCGGGTCGTCGGTCGCGCGTTGTTCGGCTACGACCTGAGCAGCGTGGGGGAGCGCCTCACCCGGGCCACGGCCGCCGCGGCGGAGCTCATCGTCGCGCTGGCGCGGGCGGTCATTCCCGTGCCAGCCGCCGTGCCCACTCCGCTGAACCGGCGACTACGGGCCGCGACGCAGGAGCTCGACCAGGTGTGCCGGCAGTTGATCGCCGACCGTCGCCGTGCCGGAGGCGATGAGCCGGACCTGCTCGGTCAGCTCCTCGCGGCGGGCCTGACCGACCGGGCGGTCCGTGACGAGCTGGTCACCATGGTCGTCGCCGGGCACGAGACCGTGGCGACGGCACTGATGTGGACCCTGCTGCTGCTGGCCCGCCATCCCGAGGCCCAGCAACGGCTGCGGAGGGAGCTGGCGGCCCTGCGGCCCGCCCACGGCTCGGCAACGGGCGGTCTCCCGGCCGCGGCGCTGCTCCGCGCCCTGCCCTGGACGCGGGCCGTCATCGACGAGTCGCTGCGGCTCTACCCGCCGGCCTGGGTGATGTCGCGGCGGGCCCGCAGCGCGGACCTGGTGGCGGGGCGGCACGTCCCTCCCGGGACACTCGCCATCGTGAGCCCGTGGCTCGTGCACCGCACCAGCCCGTCCTGGGAGGCGCCCGAGGCCTTCCGCCCGGAGCGGTTCCTCGGGACGGGGACCAGCGCCCGGGCCGACTACCTGCCGTTCGGGCTCGGCCCACGCCTCTGCATCGGTCGCGACATGGCGCTGCTCGAACTCGTGGTCCTGCTCACCGAGCTGCTGCGCGAGCACACGGTGAGCATGCGTCCCGGCAGCGGGCTGCCGGGACGGGACGCCTTCATCACCGTCCGGCCGCACGGCGGGCTGCGGCTCCGCTTCACCTCGGCGGCGCCGGGCGAAGCGGCGACGTGATGGGGGCCGCCAGCCGGCTCGACAAACTGACAGGCCATTTTCAGGTTGTTTCCAGACAGGCGCCCTAACGTCATTCCCAACATCCCGACCGGGGCGTCTGGCCAGGGTGAGGGCGCCCCGGTCCGGGATGTGACAACAGGGGGATCCGCGGAGTGGTCTATCCGACCCTCTCCCGAGCAGAGACGAAGGCGCGCACGCAGCGCTCCACGTCCTCCACGCTGTGCGCCGCGGACAGCTGCACCCGGATGCGGGCCTTGCCGGTCGGCACGACCGGGTAGGAGAACGCGATCACGTAGATGCCCTCGCTGAGCATCTCGTCGGCGATCTGCGTGGCCTTCCGGGCCCCGTCCTCACCCGGGAACATCACCGGGGTGATGGGGTGGCTGCCCGGCAGGACGTCGAAGCCCTCCTCGCCCATGCGCCGCCGGAACAACTCGGTGTTGCGACGCAGCGCCTCGCGTTGTTCGTCGGACCGGCTGGCGAGTTCCAGGGCGGCCAATGACCCCGCCGCGACACCGGGCGCGACGGCGTTGGAGAACAGGTAGGGGCGCGACCGCTGGCGCAGCAGGTCGACGATCTCCCGGTGGGCGCTGATGTAGCCACCGGAGGCACCGCCGAGCGCCTTGCCGAGCGTCCCGGTGAGGATGTCGACCCGGTCCATCACCCCGAACAGCTCGTGGGTGCCGCGACCGTGCTCCCCGATGAAGCCGACGGCGTGGGAGTCGTCGACCATGACGAGCGCGTCGTACTGCTCGGCCAGGTCGCAGATCCGGTCGAGGGGAGCGTAGGAGCCGTCCATGGAGAAGACGCCGTCGGTCACCACCACTCGCCGGCGCGCGTCCTGCGCGGCGATCAGTTGCTGCTCCAGGTCCGCCATGTCGGCGTTGCGGTAGCGCAGCCGTCGCGCCTTGCACAGCCGGATGCCGTCGATGAGGGAGGCGTGGTTCAGCTCGTCGGAGATGACGGCGTCCTGTTCGCCGAACAGCACCTCGAAGGTGCCGCCGTTGGCGTCGAAGCAGGACGAGTAAAGGATGGTCTCCTCGGTGCCGAGGAACTCCGAGATCTTGCGCTCCAGCTCCTTGTGCAGTGTCTGGGTGCCGCAGATGAACCGGACGGACGCCATGCCGAAACCCCACTGCTGCAACGCTTTTGTCGCAGCATCGATGATGGTGGGGTCATCGGCCAGCCCGAGGTAGTTGTTGGCGCAGAAGTTGATCGCGTTCGCCTTCAGCGTCGTCACGTGCGCCGACTGGGGCGACGTGAGTTCGCGCTCCTCCTTGTAGAGCCCCGCGTCACGGATCTCCTGAAGCGTCGCCGCCAGCTCGTTCTTCACTGCTCCGTACATCGTCGATCCCTTCCTCGGCCGTCAACTCCAGTCCATGACGACCTTGCCACACCGCCCGGAACGTGCGGCCTCGAACGCGTCCTGCCACTGCTCGGCGGGGAAGCGGTGGGTGATGACGGAGCGGACGGCCTCGCGGAGGGTCGACGAGCTCTGCAGCATCGAGCTCATCGCGTACCAGGTGTCGTACATCTCCCGACCGTAGATGCCCTTGATCGTGATCATGTGGGTGATCACGCGGCCCCAGTCGATCGGGTACGGATCCTTCGGGAGGCCCAGCATGGCGATGCGGCCGCCGTGGTTCATGTTGCCGAGCATCTCCTCGACCGCGGACGGGCTGCCCGACATCTCCAGGCCGACGTCGAACCCCTCGCGCATCCCGAGCTCGCGCTGGGCGTCGACGATCCGGCGCTCGGCGACGTTGACGACCAGGTCCGCGCCGGCACCCTTGGCGAGGGCGAGCCGGTCGTCGCTGACGTCGGTGACCACGACGTGACGGGCGCCGACGTGGCGCGCGATCGCCGCGGACATCACCCCGATGGGGCCGGCGCCGGTCACGAGGACGTCCTCGCCGGCCAACGGGAAGCTCAACGTGGTGTGCACGGCGTTGCCGAGCGGATCGAACACCGCGCCGAGGTCGGGGTCCAGGTCGTCCGGCTGGACCCACACGTTGCTGGCCGGGATGACCACGTAGTCGGCGAAGGCTCCGTCGCGGTTCACCCCGACACTGTTGGTCCTGATGCAGAGGTGGCGTCGTCCGGCCCGGCAGTTGCGGCACGTCCCGCAGACCACGTGTCCCTCGCCGGAGGCGAACTGACCCTTCTGGACGTCGGTCACGTCCTCGCCGACCTCCACGACCTCACCGAAGAATTCGTGTCCGATCACCAGTGGTGGCTGCACCGTGCTGGCCGCCCAGTCGTCCCACTGCTCCAGATGCAGGTCGGTGCCGCAGAGCCCGGCCCGGAGCACGCGGATCTTGACCTCCAGCGGTCCGACCGACGGCTCGGGCCGGTCCACCAGCTCGAGGCCGGGTCCGGCGTTCGACTTGACCAGTGCGCGCATCGGCGTGCTCCTTCAACTCGTGCCCGCGTGGGTCGCCCGCGTGGCATGACGTGGCGTCGGCGTCCAGTGGGACGTCCGTCCACATGATGACCCATCCGAGGCGTCCGTTAACCGCGCGGTGAGTGGGTAACCCGCCGAGGGAGTGAAGGAGGACGCCATGACGCAGACCGGACCCGATGAGGGCAGCGCCCTGTTCGCGGCGGTGCGAGAGGACGTGCGAGCACTGTTGCGGCAGGAGCTGCGCCTCGCGCAGACCGAGCTGATGCAGAAGGGCCGGAACGCCGGCAAGGGCACGGCGGCGCTGGGCGGGGCGGCGGTGTGCGGGGCCTTGGCGACGGCCGGCTCGGTGGTCTTCACGTTGCGGGTGCTGGACCGGTACCTGCCGCCGAAGACAGCCGCATTCCTGCTGACCGCCGGCTACGGAGCGGCTGCGGGGGCGCTCGCCGCGTGGGGCTACGCGCAGATTCGCGAGGCCATGCCCCTCTATCCGGAAGAGACTGTCGAGAACGTCCAGGCGAATGTGCACCAGGCGTTCCCGGGCGACAGCCCTGCGCCGTGACCGGCTCTCCCGCACCCGAGCTAGCGGCAGGCGGTGAGTTGCTGCTCCCCGCCCCGGCAGCGCCGCTCGGGGGTGGCCACCTCGCCCGGGTCATCGGTCGGGCCGTACAGGCGCACCAGCAGGCGCAGGCCGAGCTGGTGCAGACCCCGCGGGGCGGGCCGGTCGGCTGAGGCGGAAAGGCGGATCATCGAGGTCTCCAAGCGGAAGGGGAGCGCCCGGGAACGGGTGGGCGCTGTGGGCTGGCAGGGGCCGATCAGGCGCAGCGATGCCAGCACGTGGCAACGCGGCAGCACAGCGGATAGCTGCGCGCCGGCGTTCGCCACGTCACGGGAGACATGGCCACAGTCGATCACGCGGCGCTGGGCGCGTCCAGTCCTCCAGCGGCGTGTCTTGCCTGCTGGACCAGCGCGAGTTTCGGTGCTGGAAGGAAGGGGTAGGGCGCACACGTCGCCGGAGAAGAGCAACTGGCGGAAAGCAGGATCGTGGTGACTGCACAGGACGACGCGGCCAAGCCGACCGATCAGGAGGTGCGCGACATCCTGGATGCGGCGGCGGTCCTGACTGCCATGGCGGAACTGTCCTCCGAGGCGGACCTCGGGAGTGAGTCGCACGCCTACGCCGAGCGAGTGCTCGGGTATGCCGAGTCGCTGCGCAGGTTCGCCTACCGACAGGAGATTCCGCCCGGTGGCTGGCTGAGCCGCGCCGCCCCCGAGCACGCCCGGATGCTCAGTGGCTGGCGGCC
Organism: Segeticoccus sp.; assembly: GCF_035708005.1. Classification (NCBI taxonomy): domain Bacteria; kingdom Bacillati; phylum Actinomycetota; class Actinomycetes; order Micrococcales; family Intrasporangiaceae; genus Segeticoccus; species Segeticoccus sp. The sequence goes on from NZ_DASSTI010000068.1 coordinate 19,641, forward strand.
GGCGGATCCACCGCCGGTGTAGGTGGGCGCGTGCGACTGCCGAACATCGGAAGCCCCTGGCGCCTTCGCAGGAGCGCCCAGACCACCGACATGACCAGGAGCAGGGCAATGCCGATCAGGGCGATCAGGACCGGATGGGTCTGGTCCTTACCCGCGCCCAGCGGGGCCCAGCCCGCCTTGTCGAGCAGCGCGAGCCCCGAGATCGTCAGTACCACGACGATGCCGCGACGGATCACTGCGGCGGGAACCTTCGGCGCGAGACGCGCGCCGAGGAGCGAACCGGGAACCGAGCCGAGGACCAACGGCAGGGCAACGCCCAAATCCAGCCCATAGGTCAGGATGTTGGCGATGGCGGCGGCAAGGACGAGGGGGACGGCCTGCACCAGGTCCGTGCCGACGAGCTTCAGCGCGGACAGGGCCGGGTAGAGCATCACGAGCGCGATCATGATGACCGATCCGGAGCCGACCGAGGTGACGCCCACGAGCAGTCCACCCAGGGCGCCGATGAGCACGGTCGGCAGGGGACGGATCACCGGTTCGCCACCCGTGCGCTCCGTGGTGCGCGACCGACGTAGCTGCACGTACAACCGGACCGCGTAGGTCCCTGCGGCCAGCAGCAGGGCGAAGCCGATCGCCAGTTGCAGCAGCCTCTCGATCTGCGACGGCGCTGCGAACCAGTGGAGCAGGTGCGGGCCGAGGAACGCCATCGGGATGGAGCCGAGCATCAGCCAGCCCGCCAGCCGGAGGTTCGGTGCCCCCTTGCGCCAGTGGACGAGGGCGCCCCCGGACTTGTAGACGGCGGCGGCAGTCAGGTCGGCCGTCACCACGGTGGAGGCGTTCCCGACGCCGAGGAAGATGAGTGCCGGCGTCATGAGCGCACCACCACCCATGCCGGTGATCCCCACGACGGTGCCCACCAGGAAGCCGGCGACCACCGTCTTCACGGCGTTGCCGTGCCCGGCGAACCACCCCTCGGTCACCGCCTGCTGTGCAAGAGACCACATCGGCCCTCCTCGGGACAGTAGGGCCGGCAGCCGACCCGGGACGAGAATTGTGCAGTAACTCTACTTGCTGACTCGAGTATAGACAGATGGGTGTCTTCTGTGGACGTCATCTCCGAGATGTGGTGGTCGTCCGTTCGGCCCCTTTTCACTTCAACCACTTGCGCCACAGAGTGCCGGTCGGCTCTACTGCTCAGGCCGATATTCGTTACGACTCCAGATTTCAAGCCGACGCGCCGAAAGATTCCGAAAGATGCTCCCCACCCTGCGCGCAATCTCTCCTGCCCTGAAAGTGACTCTCGGGGCCTCCGCCTCTGTGGCGACAGTCGTCGCCCTCGCGCCCGCCGCCAGCGCCGCCCCAGTTCCCGTTCCCCGGGTCCCGGCGCGGTTGCCCGCGGCCATCGAGAGCTACCCCGCCTACGTCCAGGACAACTCCTGTGACGTGACGGCCAAGCCCGGGACCCTCGCCCTGTCGCAACTGCTGCGGCAGACCTACCCGTCGACGAGCGTCAACGCGACCACGCGCACGTGCGGGACCGACACGATGGTGTCCTACTCCGAGCACTACGACGGCCGATCCGTGGACTGGGGCGTGAGCGTTCGGAACAGCAGCAAGAAGTACGGTGACGCCTTCGCGAAGTGGCTTGTCGGCAAGGACGAGCGGGGGGTCCCGGGCGGCAACGCCCGACGACTCGGCGTGATGTACCTCATCTGGAACAACAAGCAGTGGTGGGGCTGGGCGCCGCAGAAGGGGTGGTTCGACTACCGCGGGTGCTCCACCCGCAAGGCCCTGGCGGGCGCGGCCCACGACAGCGCGTGCCACCGGAACCACCTGCACATCACCCTCTCCTGGGAGGGAGCGATGAAGCGGACCTCCTGGTGGACGGGACACGTGGCGCGGCAGGACTTCGGGCCCTGCCGGCCTGCTGACCTCAACTGGTCCTCCGGCTACACCCGCTTCAACGGGACGCGGTGCCCCTCCTCTCCGCACGTTCGTGCCGAGGACGGTTCCTCCACCCTCCACAAGAGGCTGGTCACCTTCAGCGGGATCACCGTCAGGCAAGGCATGGTCGGCCCGGTCGTCAAGGTCGTCCAGCAGCTCGTCGGCATCACGGCCGACGGCGAATTCGGCCCGGCGACGCGAGCTGTGGTCGCCCGGTGGCAGCGCGAACAGGGCCTGGTCGGGGACGGTGTCGTCGGCTACCGGACGTGGCGCGCGGCGCTGCTGGCCACCCGTCCCTCGTTGAGCAGGTACTACGGCACCGTGCTCCGGCAGGGCAGCCGCGGCGCTGCGGTGAAGGCCCTCCAGGAGCGGCTCGGCGCACTCGCCGTCGACGGACGCTACGGCCCCGCCACGGCGGCGGCGGTGAGCAGGTTCCAGGCGTCGAAGCACCTCCCGGCCGACGGGGTCACCGACCGGGCCACCTGGCTGGCGCTCGACGGCAAGAAGGCGACCGCTGCCACGCAGCCCAAGCGGCAGCCGGCAAAGCCGAAGCACGTCGCCCAGCCCAAGCCGAAGCACACGGCCAAGCCGAAGCACACGGCCAAGGCCAAGCGGGTCTACGCGGCGTACTACCGCAGCTCGGTGCGCTACGGTTCCCGGGGCCGGGCGGTGAAGGTGCTGCAGAACGCCCTCGGCGGCCTGCAGCGGGACGGCGTCTTCGGCCCGGCCACCCGTCGAAAGGTCAACACCCTCAAGCGTGCCAACGGCCTCCGTGTGGACGGAGTCGCCGGGTCGTCGGTGTGGCACATCCTCGGCCATGACTACACGCCCTGGGTCAGCAAGCGCTTGCACCAGGGCTCGAGGGGCCGTTACGTGAAGATCGCCCAGAACGCACTCGGCGGCCTGCGGCCCGATGGCATCTTCGGCCCTGCCACGCGACGCCAGGTCAACCGCTTCAAGAGGGCGCACCACCTGCGCGCCAACGGCGTCATCGACCGAGGTGTCTGGCGCGCGCTGAGCGCTCGCTGAACGCAGCGGTGGCGTGCCCGCTGACCGCGATCAGCGGAGCCGTCGGAGTGGGAGCGACCCGAGCCGCTGTCGCCGTGCGCATTGGTGGTGCACGGAGCGGCCGGACGGGCCACTCTTGGAGATGTGCACGGGCTTGTCGCCAAGTTCGCCAATGTCCTGAGCCTGTTCGGCGCGTTCGTCGCGACCGCGGTGGTGGTCGGCCTGCTGGGCGCCGCCCTGTTGATCCCCGGCGTGGGAGCGGTGGGGATGACGGCACGGCAGGGCGTGCAGATGTTCGACTCCCTGCCCAGCCGGTTCCAGAGCAACCCGTTGTTGCAGCAGTCGACGATCGTCGCCGCGAATGGGGCCGTCATAGCGACGCCGTATGACCAGGACCGCATCATCGTGCCCCTGTCGAAGGTCTCCCGGGCGATGCAGGACGCCCAGGTGGCCATCGAGGACGCACGGTTCTTCCAGCACGGAGCGCTGGACCCCAAGGGCGTCGCCAGAGCCCTCGCCTCGAACCTGGTCAACGGCACCACGGAGCAAGGCGCGTCCACGCTGACCCAGCAGTTCGTCAAGATCTCGCTGGAGGACGACGCGCTGCGCAACGGCAACCAACGCGCCGCCCAGGCGGCGACGGTGCGACAGGGGGTGGCCGGCTATGAGCGCAAGCTGCAGGAACTGAAGTACGCGATCGCCCTCGAGAAGAAGCTGACCAAGGACCAGATCCTGCAGGGCTACCTCAACATCGTCTACTACGGCGACCAGGCCTATGGCGTGGAGGCGGCGGCCCGGCACTACTACGGCATCCACGCCAGCCGGCTCGACATCCCCCAGGCGGCGATGCTGGCTGGCATCGTGAACGAGCCCGGTGTCACGGATCCGATCCACGACCCGCAGGCGGCGCTGCAGCGGCGCAACGTGGTGCTGGACAAGATGTACCAGCACCACTTCATCGACGAGCGGCAGTGGATCACGGCCAAGCACACGCCGGTTCGGCTCCACGTGACCCCGCACAAGAGCACGTGCGCGGCCTCACGGTTCCCCTACTTCTGCACCTACGTGATGGCCTGGCTGGCGCAGCAGCCGGCTCTCGGAGCAACCGTGGCCCAGCGGATCGACCGCATCGACCGCGGTGGCCTGACCATCCGCACGACGCTGGACCCCAGGCTCCAGGATGAGGCGCTACGCAGGCTCCGACAGGCGGTGCCGGCCAACAGGTACGGCATCGCGGGCGCCGCCGTGGTGCTTCAGCCCGGCACGGGCCACGTGCTGGCCGCAGCGCAGAGCACAAGGTTCACCACCGCGCAGCATCCCCCTGCGGGACAGACGGGTTTGAACTACGCCGTGGACCAGGTCTACGGCGGGTCCGGCGGGTTCCAGTTCGGATCGGCGGCCAAGACGTTCGCCGTGGTGACGGCCCTGAAGCAAGGAATGTCGATCCACAGCAACGTCTACGCCCGCCCCGCGAGCGCGTCGAAGGCTGCCACGTTCACCACGGCGGAGCTTCCCGGCCCGTGCGGCCTCGGCCCGGGACAGAGCTATCCCGTGTTCAACGACGAGGGCACCACCGTCGGCAACATGTCGCTGCTCTCGGCCACCACGAAGTCGGTCAACACGGCGTTCGTGGGCCTGGACGGCAAGCTGGGGCTGTGCAACGTGCGTGACACGATGACGCAGCTGGGCCTGCACCAGGCGAGCGGCCAGCCGATCGAGCACCTCGTCGCGCCGATCGCGCTGGGCGCGGACCCGGTGTCACCGATGACGCTGGCCGACGCCTACGCGACCATCGCGTCCGACGGCGAGCGCTGTGCCCCGGTCCCGGTGCTCTCGGTCACCGGTCCCGATGGCAAGAAGCTGGGCATCCGGACGGGCACCTGCCAGCAGGTGCTCGACCCCGTGATCGCCGACGGCACCACAGCGATCCTCAGGCACGTGCTCACCGACGACGGAGCGACCGCCAAGGGTGTCCACCTCGCGGGGCACCGGCCCGCCGCCGGCAAGACCGGCACCGCCGACTTCGGCAACGCCACGTGGTTCGTGGGCTACACGCCGCAGCTGGTGGGCGCGGTCTGGGTCGGCGCACCGGACAACAACGCGGTGCACCTGCGCAACATCCGGCTGGGCGGAACCTTCTACAAGGGACAGGTCTTCGGGGCGACGATCGCGGCCCCCCTGTGGGCCGACCTGCTCAGCTTCGCCTCACGCGGTCTGCCCGTCGAGCGCTTCGCCCCCTACCACTCCGCCGGCTGAGGAAGTGCGGTCCCGACGGCGTACGGACGAACCGGTGCGTCCGCCGACGGCCGACACCTCGGATCAGCCGAATCTGCCGGAGATGTAGTCCTCGGTGGCCTTCTGACCGGGGCTGTCGAAGATGGCCCGGGTGTCTCCCATCTCCACGAGTCGCCCGGGCTGGCCGGTGCCCGAGACGTTGAAGAAGGCCGTCCGGTCCGAGACGCGGGCGGCTTGTTGCATGTTGTGGGTGACGATGACGATGGTGTAGCGAGACTTGAGCTCGCCGATGAGGTCTTCGATGGCGAGCGTTGAGATGGGGTCCAGGGCCGAGCAGGGTTCGTCCATGAGTAGGACCTCGGGTTCCACCGCGATCGCGCGGGCGATGCACAGGCGTTGTTGCTGGCCGCCGGACAACCCGCCACCGGGCTTGTGCAACCGGTCGCGGACCTCTGTCCAGAGACTGGCGGCCCGCAGGGAGGTCTCGACCCGTTCGGCCAGGAGCTTCTTGTCGCGGAGGCCGTTGAGCTTCAACCCGGCGGCGACGTTGTCGAAGATGGACATGGTGGGAAAGGGGTTGGGCCGTTGGAAGACCATGCCGACGGTGCGGCGCACCACGACGGGGTCAATGCCGGCGGAGTAGAGGTTGACTCCGTCCAGGTGAACGGACCCCTCGATCCGGGCTCCGGGCACGACTTCGTGCATGCGGTTGAGGGCGCGTAGGAAGGTCGACTTGCCGCAGCCGGACGGCCCGATGAGCGCGGTGGCAGAGCGGGGCTCGATGGTCATGGTGACTTGGTCGACGGCCTTGACGGTCCCGTAGTAGATGTTCAGGTCGTTGACGTCGATGCGCTTGGACACGAGCGGTGTTCCTCTGGTCTGGGGTCAGTTGCCGGTTCGTCGGGCGAACGTCCGGGAGATGAGTCGGGCGAGCAGGTTCAGGCCGATGACGATCAGGATCAGGGTCAGCGCAGCGGTCCAGGCTCGTTGCAGGAAGGGCTCCAGCGGGATCCCGGGGGCGGCGTAGGAGTAGTAGGAGAAGATGGGCAGGGTCTCCATCCGCCCCGAGAAGGGGTTGAGGTTGGTGCCGGTGGTGGCTCCGGCAGTCACCAACAGCGGCGCGGTCTCGCCGACCACGCGGGCGACCGCCAGCGTGATTCCGGTGGTGATCCCGGCGACCGAGGTGGGCAGCACGACCTTGGTGATGGTGCGCCAGGTGGGAACACCGAGGGCCCAGGAGGACTCACGCAGCTCGCCCGGCACGAGGCGCAGCATCTCCTCGGTGGAGCGAACCACGACCGGGATCATCAGGACGCTGAGCGCGACGGCGCCGATGATGCCGGCGCGGGCGCCGGGGCCGAGGAAGAGGACGAACAGCGTGTAGGCGAACAGGCCCGCGACGATGGAGGGGATGCCGGTCATGACGTCGACCAGGAAGGTGATGGCGCGCGCGAGGCTGCGTGGCCGGCCGTACTCGACGAGGTAGATCGCGGTCATGACCCCGATCGGCACCGAGAGAAGGGTGGTGAGCCCGGTGATGAGGAGCGTGCCGAAGATGGCGTGGTAGGCCCCGCCGCCGGCGCCGACGATGCCACGCATCGAATAGGTGAAGAACTCCGGATCCAGGCGCGCGTATCCGGCGCTGACCACCTTCTGGATCACCGAGATCAGCGGCAGGAGGGCGAGCAGGAAGAAGCCGGTCACCACCACGCTGACGAGCCGGTCCTTCGCGCGCCGCCAGCGGCTCGTCCGGGCGAGCCACAGGGGCGACTGCGCGGCGGTCTCGGTCTCGGGGCGGGCTTGGGTCAGTGACGTCAACGCCATCAGGAAGCCTCACGATTCGCCCGGGCCGCGATCGCGCGGGCGGCGACGTTGACGCCCAGGGTGAGCAGGAAGAGCACCAACCCGGAGGCGACCAGCGTGGCCACGTTGATGCCGCTGGAGTTCGGGAACTGCAAGGCGATGTCCGCGGCGATGGTGCCGGAGTTCGCCGAACTGACGAGGTCCCAGCTGTACCGGGCCGAGGGGGACAGGATGATCGCCACGGCCATGGTCTCCCCGAGGGCGCGCCCGAGTCCGAGCATCGCCCCGGAGACCAGACCGGAGCGGGCCGGGGGGAGCACTGCCTGCCGGATCATCTCCCAGCGGGTGGCGCCCAGGGCCAGGGCGGCCTCCTCCTGCAGGCGGGGGGTCTTGAGGAACACCTCCCGGTTCACCGCGGTCATGATCGGCAGGATCATGACCGCCAGCACGACCCCGACCACGAGCATGGTCCGCCCGGTCCCGCTGGCGGGCCCGGCGAAGAAGGGTAGGAAACCGGCGTGTTCGGCCAGCCACTGCGCGATGCCGACGGAGTGCGGGGCCACCACTTCGATGCCCCACAGGCCGTAGATGATGCTCGGGATGGCGGCCAGCAGGTCGATCAGGAAGCCCAGGCCCTGGGCCAGGCGGCGCGGTGCGTAGTGGGTGATGAACAACGCGATCCCGACCGACAGGGGGGTGGCGATGAGCAACGCGACCACCGCGGACAGCCCGGTGCCGAACGCCAGGGGGCCGATGTAGTGGAGCAGGCCGTGACCGCCGCGCACGTCCTGCGGGGCCGCGGTCAGGGCCGGCCAGGCGCGCCAGAGCAGGAAACCCGCGACGCCGGCCAGGACGACCAGGATGAGCAGGCCCGCGCCGGTGGCCGCCGCGTGGAAGGCGCGGTCGCCACCGTTGCGACGCCGGGCGTGGAGCCGTTCGGTGAGCTGGGTCATGGAGTCTGGATCGCCTTCGCGGCCCGGGTGACCAGGCTCCTGCCGTGCCCGCTCAGGGGCGCCGACCCGGCGGCCCGGGCGGCGACGTGCTGGCCTTCCTTGCTGCCGATGTAGGACAGCCACGCCTTGGCCAGTGCAGCCTTGTTCGGGTCGGAGTACGTCGTGCAGAACAGCTGGTAGGAGGCCAGGACGATCGGGTAGGTGTTCGAGTCCTTGGGGGTGCGCTGGAGGTTGAGGGCGTCGTCGTAGGTGCCACGGCCCGGTACCTGCGTGGACACGTCGACGACCCTGGCAGCGGCGGTGGAGGTGAGCGACACGTCGTGGTTGCCCACCGTGATCCGGGCGGAGGGGAGGTCGCCGATCTGGCTGTCGTCGGCATACCCGATGGTGCCGGTGCCGGACGTGACCGCCTGCACGACCCCGGTGGTGCCCTTGGCCGCTTCGCCGCCGTGCAGGGGCCACATCCCGCTGACCTGGTAGGTCCAGACCGTGGGTGCCGCCTTGGCCAGGTAGTCGGTGAAGTTCTCCGTGGTGCCGGAGTCGTCGGAGCGGTTGACCGCGGTGATCGGCGTGTTCGGCAGCGTGGTGCCGGGGTTGTCCCGCTTGATCGCCGGGTCGTCCCAGGTGGTGATCTTGCGCGCGAAGATCTTCGCCAAGGTGTCCGGTGAGAGGCGCAGGTCCTTCACGCCCTGCAGGTGATAGACGACCGCGATCGGGGAGAGGTAGACCGGGACCTCGATGAGCTGCCCGCCCGAGCAACGCTTCTTGGCCTGTGCCAGCTCATCGGAGGCGAGGTAGGCGTCGGAACCGCCGAAGTCCACCCCTCCGGAGATGAACTGCTCGCGGCCGCCGCCAGAACCCACCGGGTCGTAGTTGACGGTGACGTTCGGGTGGCTCTCCTCGAAGGCCGCCTTCCAAGCGGCGACGGCGGCCGCCTGGGCGCTCGACCCGGCACCGTTGATCGTGCCGGACAACGACGAACCGGAGACTCCGGTCGTCTCGCTGCCGGCAGTGGCTCCGGCGGCGCGCTCGTTGACTGCGCCGCAGCCGCCGAGCAACACGGTGGCGGCTGCAGCGGCCACCGACACACAGAGCCGGCGGCGCAGGATGCTTCGCTCCACACTCAACCCCTCTCCGGGAAAGTCCTTCGGACAGTTGCTATCGGCATCGATCGACCGAGGTCCTACAGCGGGGACCGTAGGCGGCGCAGGTGGCGGCCAGCCGCTCCCGCGGTGAACGGGAGGTGAACGATGGGTGCACGCTCGCCAACGCGGGCACGAGCGGGCCCACGGAGGGCCGGTCAAGCGGTGGACCCACCGACCGCCGTACGTAGGCTGGTGCCCGTGACGACCACCTTGGCCGCCCTGCTCGGCGGAGCGCTCGGCCTGCTGCTCGGGGCCGCCGCCGTCCTCGCCGCGCGCTGGTCCGAGGGCAGGCACGTGGCCCCGTCCCCCATCGGGGTCGACGCCACCGCCCCCGGCACGGTCGCCGACGTGCTGGCAGTCCTCCGATCGAGCGGCATCATCCTCGACGCCGAGGAACGGGTCGTGAACACCAGCCCGCCCGCGGTGGCGCACGGCCTGGTCCGGGACCGGCAGCTCGTGCACGACCAGCTGCTGCAGCTGTCCCGACAGGTCCGCCGGGACGGGGAGATCCGTGAGGCCGAGCTGGACCTGCCGCGCGGGCCGATCGGGCACGGCCGGCTCACCGTCGGCGCCCGAGTCGCCCCGCTCGGCAGCGAGCACGTGCTCCTGCTGGTCGAGGACCTCACCCGCGCCAAGCAGGTGGAAGAGGTGCGCCGCGACTTCGTGGAGAACGTCAGCCACGAGCTGAAGACCCCGGTGGGCGGTCTCGCCCTGCTCGCCGAGGCGGTGCTGGACGCCCACGACGACCCCGACGCCGTGCAGCGGTTCGCCGCGCGGATGAAGGTCGAGAGTTCCCGGTTGACCCGGCTCGTCCAGGAGATCGTGGACCTCTCTCGGCTCCAGACGGCCGAGACGGTCGAGCAACCGCGGCCGGTCAACCTGCACGAGGTCGCCACCGACGCGGTCGAGCAGACCCGGCTGTTGGCCGAGTCCCGGTCCATCAGCGTTGAACTCGACCACGGGACGGTCGACGGGCACCGGCTTCCCTGCGTCGTCTACGGCGACCGGGAGCTCCTGACCACCGCCGTGCGCAACCTGGTCACCAACGCCGTGAACTACTCCGAGAAGGACACCCGCGTCCAGGTGTCGGTCACCCGGGCGGCAGACCTCGGTCGGGTGCGGGTCACCGACGAGGGATGCGGCATCGCCCGCGCCGACCTCGCCCGCATCTTCGAGCGCTTCTACCGGGTGGATCCCGCACGGTCCCGATCCACCGGTGGCACCGGACTCGGGCTGGCCATCGTCAAGCACGTGTGCGCCAACCACGGCGGTGAGGTCACCGTCGACAGCGAGCCGGGCCGCGGCTCGACCTTCACCGTCCGGCTACCGCTCGCGCCGGCCGACGCGCTCGCCGGCCGCAGGCCGGCGCCACCCGGGGTGCGCACCCGCGCCGTGCCCGGCATACCGGCAGGGGAGGATGTGCACGTGGAGGTGCGCCCGTGACGCGGATCCTGCTGGTGGATGACGAGGAGTCGTTCGCGGACCCGCTGTCCTACCTGCTGCGCAAGGAGGGCTACGAGGTGGCGCTGGCCGCCACCGGTCCTGACGCACTCGCCGGGTTCGACCGCGACGGTGCGGATCTCGTGCTGCTCGACCTGATGCTGCCCGGCCTGTCGGGAGTGGAGGTATGCCGTGCGCTCCGGCAGCGCTCGCAGGTCCCGATCATCATGCTCACCGCCAAGGACAGCGAGGTGGACAAGGTGGTCGGGCTGGAGATCGGTGCCGACGACTACGTGACCAAGCCGTACTCGGCCCGTGAACTGCTGGCCAGGGTCAAGGCGGTGCTGCGCCGGGCGGAGGACACCGAGGACGTGAGTTCCGGTGTGCTGGAGGCCGGGCCGGTCCGCATGGATGTCGAGCGCCACGTCGTGACCGTGCGCGGCGAGGACGTCGCGATGCCGCTGAAGGAGTTCGAGCTGCTGGAGCAGTTGCTGCGCAACGCCGGCCGGGTGCTCACCCGCGGGCAGCTGATCGACCGGGTCTGGGGCAGTGACTACGTGGGTGACACCAAGACACTGGACGTGCACGTCAAGCGGCTGCGCGCGAAGATCGAGCCCCACCCGAGCGAGCCCCAGCACCTGGTCACGGTGCGCGGGCTCGGCTACAAGTTCGACGCCGTCTGACGCTCGTCTCACCCTCCGCTCGACGGGTTGAGGTGCAGCGTCCGGTCGACGAGGGAGTTCGGCGGCACCAGGTCCAGGCCGTCCGGGTTCGACAGGTAGCCGGGGGCTCGGCCCGCGTGGTGGGTGTGGCCGTACTGCCAGACGATCTTGTTGGTGTGGGGGTCGATGACGATGACGCGCTGGTTGTAGTCGTCGTTGCACACGATGTCCCCGTTCGGCATCGGGAGCGCCAGGGACGGGTGGTCGAGGGCGGCCGCGCCGGTGGGCCGGTAGCGCCAGAGGGGCCTGCCGGTTCTGGTGAAGATGACGATCTGACCTGGGGCGGAGTAGTCGGTCGTCAGGTACCTGTCGGGTCCGACCTGGTTCGTGTCGGAGGGATAGAGCACCCCGGGCGGGTGGGTGGACCACCTGACCTGCCCCTGGAGGCTCATGGCCGTCACCCAGTCGCCACGGATCTCGGTGACGAGGAACTCTCCGGGCGCGCTCGGGAACATCCCGTTCGGCGCTCCCCAGGCACGGGGCGGGTCGTGGTAGCCGCCGGTCGGGCCGCCCCAGACCCGTGCGGGACGGTGCGCGCCCTCGGTGATGTGCAGGAGGCGCTGGTTCTTGATGTCGGCGGTGACGATCGAACCGTCGCGCAGCATGATCGCGTCGTCCGGGTTCCACAGCTGGTTCGGGCCGGCGCCGTGGCTCCCGGGCGTGCCGTAGTGGTAGACGATGCGGTGCGTGGCGATGTCGATGACGCGGATGACGAAGTCGTCCTCCTCCGTGACGATGATGTGTCGGCCGTCCGGGGTGAAGAACGCGTCATCGGGAACGCGGAACGTCTGCCCGGGGCGAAGATCGCCCGGTCGGGGGAACCGCCAGCGGATCCGCCCCTGCGCGTCGACGATGATCAGCCGGTTGTTCGCCTTGTCCGCGATCAGCAGCCCGGTGGGTAGCGCGTGCGGATCCGATCCGGGATGCAGGTGACCGGCGCCGGGACCCAGGGGCCTTCCCTGCCAGGGCTGTCCGGGGCCCGCGCCGCTCGACGGGGCCGTGCTTCGGCTCGGCTGGGCGGCTCGCGGGTGCTGAGCTGTGACCGGCGCTGGGCTCCTCGGGGACGAGATGGCGCTCACGGGCGGCGTGCCCGCACTGCTGCACGCGCTCACACCGAGGGCTGCTGCGGTGGCGACCAGTACGAGCCGACTGATCCGCATGGTCACGCGACGAAGCACGCTCGGTAGTCGCCCGGCAGCCCGCGGACGGTGGTCAGTTGCAGTCCAGCGCCATTGGCCAGGCGGGTGAGGCGGCGGAGACGCACATAGTGCCGGTCAGCGAACTCGCCGACGACGAGCCGGCCACCGGGGCGCAGCACGCGCTTGACCTCCGTCAGCACCCCTGCGGGATGGGGAATCTCGCCCAGCACGGTGACCATGTAGACGGCGTCGAACTGATTGTCCTCGAACGGCAGCTGGTGCGCATCCCCGCGCACCACACGCAGGTTGGTCAACCTCCGCCGCCGTGCCCGCCGGCCCACCACATCGAGCATGCCCTGCTGCACGTCCATCGCCTCCAGTCGGCCGTCCTGGCCCAGCCGCGCGGCGACATGCAGGGCCTGCAGGCCGCTGCCGGGCCCGATTTCCAGCATCCTCTCCCCGGGACGCGCTCGCAGGACCTTGTCGACGGCGCGGTTCCCCAGCCCCGGCAGCGGAATGTCGAGCAGCCAGCGCTGTCGTACTGGGTAGGGGGCCTCGTCGAGGAGGACGCCGGCGGTCAGGGCAAGGGCCGTCCCCGCAACCGCCAGCAACACCTTGACGGCACGCCTGCTCATCTGAGGCCTCCGAAGCCGTCAGCAACCGCTTACGATTCCGTCGAACCGCCATTTCACGCTAGGAGCCGAACCTGTGTGCCGGCTCGGAACGGCGGGGAACACGCCCTACCCTGACGACGTGCGACCTGACATAGACGAGCTCCTCGCGGAGCGGGAGGAACGGCTCCAGCGCGACCTCGCCGAACTGACCAAGCCCGCTGGCGAAGTCGGCTCGATCTCGTTCGGCAAGCGGGTCGGCGAGGGGACCTCGATGGCGGCCGACCGTCTCACCGCGGTGTCGGCGCAGGAACAGCTGCTCGCGATGCTCGAGGACGTGCGGCGGGCCCGACAGCATGTGGCGCAGGGCAGCTACGGCCGGTGCGAGGTGTGTGGGGAGGCGATCCCTGAGGAGCGACTCGAAGTGCGCCCGTGGGCCATCCGGTGTGTCCATCACAGCTGAGCTGAGAGGCCGGCAACCACCGGAGCACCGTTTGACGTCGTGCGTGCAGCACAAGAGGCTGGGGACGGGCCTTGCCCGGTCGTCCCACGGAGTGGGTCGCCCCGGGCCGGCGCCCGGCGAGTGTGTGGAGGTAGAGATGAGCGGCCGGCACGCCAGTGCTCGGGGACGACCCTCGGCCGAGGACACGGGCTCCATGGTGGGGCGGGACCAGTTGGCGACTCGCCTGAGCGAATTGGCCCGTGAGCTGCAGCACGAGCAGGACCTGGATTCGTTGCTGGGCAGAATGGTGGCCACGGCCGTGCGCATGATTCCGGGAGCCGAGGAAGGCTCCATCAGCAGGGTGCGCGCCCGTCAGCATGTCGACTCCCACGTGTCGACGGGTGAGCTGCCGAAGCGAGTAGACGCTTTGCAGAACGAACTCGGCCAAGGACCGTGTCTGGATGCGGTCTATGAACAGCAGACAGTCCGCGTCAACGACTTGAGCACGGCGGAGCGCTGGCCCCTGTTCGCTCCCCGGGCCGCAGAAGCGGGGGCCCTGAGCATGCTCGCGTTCCAGCTGTATGTGCAGGGCAACAACTTGGGCTCGCTGAACCTCTTCTCCAGTCGCCGCGGGGCGTTCACCGACGAGTCGGAGCACATCGGGCTGCTGTTTGCGGCCCATTCCGCCGTGGCCTTCGCTGACCTGCAGATGCGGGAGCAGCTCCACGACGCACTGGCCACCCGTGACCTGATCGGGCAGGCCAAGGGCGTCCTCATCGAGCGGCTGAAGATCACTCCCGAGAAGGCCTTCCTCCTCCTGGCTCAGGTGAGCCAGGAGACCAACACCAAACTGGTCACCGTGGCCGAGCAGCTGGTGCACAGCGGCGTGCTGGATCAACGCGACGTCCCGGGCGACTGACCGCGCGCCAGAGGAGGTGGATCCCGAAACCGCGGCAGCGGACCGCTATGACGCCCTCCGTGCCGGCGGCGAGGGGGGCGCTTGCGGCTCGCGGGCCTCACGTGCCGACCTCCGGCACCATCCACCGCTGGTGACGCTGTGCCGCCTCCGCCCGGGCGGGGGAGTCAGCTGGCCGTGCAGGTCCCCGTCGGGGGTCCAGTGCAGGTACTCCTCCTCCCAGGGATGGTTGAGCAGCCAGAGCCGCTCCCATGCCTCGACCTGGTCGCTGTTGGCCTCTCGGAGACGCGTCCACAGGCGTCGGACCGATCCGTGGGCGAAGGCGAGGTCAGCGAGCATTCCCATACCGACCAGCATCGGTCGGGATCGATGGGCTCAACACTGGCAGAACTGACAGGTGTCGGGGATATTCTGCCAACCATGATTCGAGACGTGGTGGCGCTGGTCGGCACAGAGATCCACCCCTTCGAGTTGGGGGTGGCCAGCGAGGTGTTCGGCCTCGACCGGTCCGCTGACGGCCTGCCCACGTTCGACTACGCCGTGTGTTCCGCGGACCAGCGTCCCCTGCGCACGGTGGGCGGGATGACGGTGCAGGTCGGCCATGGGCTGGAGCGCGCTCGCACCGCGGACCTGATCGTCGTGCCGGCATGGCGGACCGACGGGGCTGCGCCCCAGCCCGGTGTTGTCGAGACCCTGCGGGCGGCCGTCGAGCGTGGGGCGACCGTCCTGAGCGTCTGTTCCGGCGCCTTCCTCCTGGCGGCCGCCGGGCTGCTCGAGGGCCGGGTCGTGACGACGCACTGGTACCACGCCGACGCCTTGCTCGAGCTGTACCCGGGCCTGCGAGTCGAGCGCGACCGGCTCTATGTGGAGGACGGGCCGGTCATCACCAGCGCCGGCACGGCGGCCGGGATCGACGCCTGTCTCCACCTCGTGCGGCGCGAGTTCGGTGCCCGCGTCGCGAACGGCTTCGCCCGGCGAATGGTGGTGTCGCCCCATCGCGACGGGGGACAGGCCCAGTTCGTCGAAACGCCGGTGCCGACGCGCCGGCGCTCCCAGGACGACCTCGGTTCCCTGCTGGGGTGGCTCCCGGCACACCTGGACCAGCCGCACACCGTCGAGGCCCTGGCCTACCGGGTGCACATGTCGCCCCGCACCTTCGCCCGCCGGTTCACCGCGGCGACCGGCACTGCCCCGCACCAGTGGCTCACCCGGCAGCGTGTCCTCCTGGCGCAGCAGCTCCTGGAGGAGGACCGTCTCGACGTCGAGGAGGTCGCCCGACGGGCGGGCTTCAGCAATGGGGAGGCCCTGCGGCACCACTTCGTGCGCCAGCTCGGCACCACGCCAAGTTCCTATCGGCAGCGGTTCAGCCACCGGCTGGTCACTGCCTGAGGGCGTCCTCGCCCGTGCCGCGCCACCCGCCGTCTGGCGGCGGGTGGCGCGGCACGCCGTGCGGGGACTACCGGACTGTCGCCGAGGCGCCCCTCGCCGGCGAGCCGTTCCTGGCCGCAGTGGTCGCCGCCGCGACCCTCGTCGTCGGGTTGCCGCGCGCGGCACGCGCGGCCGAGCGGGAGCGACTCAGCATCTCCAACATGGCCACCAACGCGATGGCGACGAAGACAGCCGCGCCGGTGACGGGCAGCACCGTCGACCACATCGTCGAGACTGGGTCGACCGTGGTGACCGGGCTCACCGAAACCACCTTGGCGGGGTCGGCAGCGGCCTTCTGGGTCTGCGCGTCGAGGAGCTGCTGTTGCGCCTGGCCCAGCGTCGTCGCGGCAAGGTTGCGCTCGGAGGTCAGCTGCTCGTACTGGGTCACCAGCGGACCAAGGTCAGGCAGCTGGTGCTTGGCGGTGGCGATCGCTCCGCCGAGCGCAGCCGCGCCCGCGGAGTCACCGCTGGACAGGCGCTGCGCCTGCACCTGCTTGAGCGAGTTGAGGTTGTTCAGCTGATCCTGGTACATCCGGGTCGGGTCGACCATGCCGTGCTTCGTGCGCCAGTCACCGATGGCCGAGTTTGCCGCAGACAGAGCGGCCTTCGCGGAGTCGACTCGGTTCTGGGCCAGAGACACCTGCGTGTCGAACAGTGTCGAGAGGGTTTGCGTGGTCAACGTCCGCAGCACCGCGGCCGGAGCGTCGTGGTCCGTGGACGTGAACGTCAGGTCCATGACGCTGCTGGCGCCCATCTGGGTGATCAGGAGCCCGTTCGCGATGACCGCCCGGCTGACCCCCGTGGCCCGAGCGGTCTCGGTCAACACGGCAGGTGACTGCGCTGTCGCCTGGAACTGAGCCACGTACTGGTTCACCGCCTGGGAGCCCGAGTACTGGTTCGAGGTGGACCCGCCCACCAGTGCTGGTGCTGAGATGCTGCTGGAGGCCGTGTACTGCGTGGGCGCCCCGAGTATGAGGTAGACAGTGACACCCGCGGCGATCACGGGGACGCCGATCAGCACCCAGATCCTTCGCCGGGCGGCCCTGAGGTAGTCGATGAGGTCCATGGTGTTCTCTTCCTAGTCCGAGGTCGGTCGGGGCACCGATGAGAGGTGGAGATCCTCGCGAACGGGGCTGTCCGCAAGGGCTGTTACGCCGTCCGAGGGCGCTCCGCGGGCGATGAACGAGGCTGCCGCCGCGAACGTGACGAGGTACCACAGGCACACGACGTTCGACATGACGTTGGCAGCCGCGCTGCCCACGATGAAGCACCAGGCACACCCGAGAGCGCCAGCGGCGACGGCATGCTCGAACGTCTGTGGTCTGGCCGCGCGCAGTGCCCGCCGCGCGTTGCCGACGAGCGCGGCGAGCCAGGCGACGTAGGTGAGCAGGCCGAGGACGCCCATCTCGACGTAGGCGCGGATGAAGTCGTTGTGTGGTTGCTTGGCGGCGTCGGTGTTGTACTGCGTCATGTTCAGGCCGATGCCGGTGATGGGGTTGGAGTTCGCCAAGGGGAGCACCTCGGTCCAGTAGTCCAGCCGCCACTGCAGCGTGTTACCGGTCGGCGTGCCCCCGATGTTGCGGGACGAGCCCAGCTCGGCAAACCTGCTGCTGACTCCGGGCAAGGCGATGGCCGCAGCGAGCACCGCTGCGCACAAGCCGGCCAGCAGCGCCTTTCGACGCTCGACGATCGCGATCACGATGATGCCGAAGACCGTGGCAATGAGCGCACCGCGCGTCAGCGTGAGGACCAGGAACACGGATGACAGCGACAAGAGGCCGGCCATGACGAGCTTCGCCCGTCGGCTGAGGTGGGGCAGGATCGCGACCCCGAAGACGATCATGAAGGCCAGGTAGCGGGAGAACGTGTTGGCCTGGCTGAAGGGCCCCGTGATCCGTGTGAAGCTGCCCTTGACCTCAGAGGCCGGGTTCCCGGCCGCCATGGTGTAGAGCGTGTAGACGAGCGGAAACAACAGTGAGACATAGGCCGTCGTCAGCACGCGCCGCAGCATCAGGTCGCTCGAGATCAACTGTTCCAGGACGACATACATCATGACGACCGAGGCGATGCGCAACCACTCGAGCAGGCTCACGAGCTGGGCGGCCGAGCCGGTGACCCCGATCAGCCCCACGGCTCCGAAGGACACCAGTGCCAAGCGCAGCCGCGAACCCCTCAGGTGACCGGTGTCGAAGTACTGTGCGCACAGCCACAACGCGGCGGCGAGCAGGAAGAGCGCCCCCAGCATGCTCGAGGGGTCGAGTCCGCGCGACGCCGTGTTCGTGGCGGTGTTGCCGGCCGAGGAGCCGCTGAGCTTGAAGAGATCGATGCTGGAGCGGACTCCCAGGACCAGCAGCACGAAGACCGAGAAGCGGGTGCAGGCCAGGACAGCGAGGACACCGACCACGGCGATGGCGATCGGTAGCACCACCATGCGCTTGTCGCTGCCTCCGGCGGACATTCCGCTGAAGACGGCGGCCAGGGCCATGGCCACGGCGGCAAGGGCGGTGAAGATGCGGCCGGGCACGAACCATCGCGTGCGGGCAGGCAGGCCGACGGACGTCATCAGTTGGCACTCCAGGTGAAGTCGATTCCCGGCAGCGCGTACAGGAGCCGGTTGTGCGGCCGGTAGTACTCCCGCAGCTGCTCGACCTGCTCCTCCGGCATTGCGCTGTAGCGGCCCTGCTTCATGGCGGTCAGCCCAGCCAGCCGGACAGGTGGGACGTCGAGGAACTCCCAGACCTTGGTGAGCTCCAGGTTGGGGTCGGCAAACAAGCGCTCGCTCTGCAGGATCAGAACCTGCTCCGCAGCGAAGAATTCGTAGAGCCGCTCCAACTGCTCGGCGTAGTGCCCGCGCGACAGGTAGCTGTGGTGCCGGTAGGAGAAGCTCTCGTATGCCGGATCAGCCTGCATGCGCTGCACCTCACCTCGCAGCCGGCTCGGTTCTGCCGCGACGGCCTCTGTCACGGAAAGGTGCTCGTGGCCGCGTGCCACCTCGTACTGGTAGTGCGACCACAGCCGCGCTACCGGATCGCGCAGGACGAGAATGAGCTTCACGTCGGGGAGGGCCCGTGCGATCCGTGCCGGCGCCAGCGGGTGGAACATGTAGTAGGGACTGGCTTCGCCGGTGATCTGGAAACCTGACGAGAGCGGCTCGAACTTCGAGCGGAACCACCCCGGTCCCCGCCCGTAGTTCACGTCGAAGTAGTGAGTGCCCTTCAGGGCCCGGCACGGCGCGATCGACGGGTGCCGAACGATCCAGTGGTAGGTGGACGTGGTCCCACCCCGCTTCGTGCCCACGACGAGGAAGGTCGGGCTCATCCGCCGGGCGCTGTCACTCCATGGCAGCAGGGGGGCGAGCAGGTCGACTCCCACACGTCTGACGCTCATCGGATCCGCCTAGCACGGTTAAGAGGTTCACTTCAAAACCGCAGCCGGGGCCAGGTCAGCCGCACAAGCATTCTTACCGGGTGGGGCGGGGCAGCGGGTGGTTTTGCCGAAATCAGCTGCCAAGCCCTTCGTCAGCTCACCGCACCTGGGGGGCAGGTCCGGCAAGCGCCGTGGAGGTCAATGAACCCACTTGGTACCCAGCAGGATTCATCGCCGAGGAGTTGGGTCGCCCTGGCTTAACCGCGTCGTGGCTCAGCGGGTAACCGTGCCGAGTCAGCGAGTCGCCGATGGCCTCCTCGAGGCGGTGGATCGCGGCCGGGCCCAGGTCTCGCTGCCAGGCTGTCCCGCGACCTCTTTCGAAGGTGTGTCGAGCGAAGCCGGCTTCGAAGGCCGCCGTCCAGTCCAGGTCGAGGAAGCCCAGGAGGCGGGAGATGTTCGCTCGCGGCGCGGCGATCAGCTCTTCAAACCGCAGGTCCATCCATTGGCCCGGGGGCACCTGTGAACGCGCCGTGTCGAAGGCGTCGAGCAGCAGTTGCCATCCCAAGCCGGCCAGCACCACGAAGTCGCGTCGTGACTCATCCCAGACGGCTCGCTCGCGCTCCGGCAAGGGTCCCAGGTACCAGTTGGCCGGCCCGGCATAGCCATCCCACCAGCCCACCTGCAGCCATGAGTTGGCCACTGCGCGACCATCGCGAACCACGTGGACGAATCTGGCGTCGGGAAAGGCCTTCCGGAGCAGGCCGACGCGTGGCCACCCGGTCACGTGGTGCATGAAGACGGACGTTCCCTGGACCTGCTGGCGTTCGAGGAAGAACGACCTCAGGCGCTGAACCAACCACGGGGTTGCATCGACGTCCGTGAGGTCGCGGCACGGCCGCGGAAGGATGGAGGAGACCTGTCGCTCCAAGAGTTCCCAGCCCTCCGACGGAGCGATCCGGAGGCGGGCAAGCTCGAGGGGGTGACGTCTGTTCCGGAAGGCCCGCAACGACGGGTCGCGCGGCTCACTGTGCGTGAACAAGGTCTTGTTCCAGCGCCCCTTGAGGTCCAATCGGGGAAGCTTGTCGTCCAGGTTGGAGACGAATCCGACATCTGGGTGTCGGGCGACCAGTTCGGTGAGGAGGGTCGAGCCGCAGCGGCCTGTCCCGATGATGAAGGTGAGCATGGATGTGCCCTTCTCGAAGTCCGGGGGCAGGGCAACCCCCCGAAGTGTTCGGGCCCTGGTGCAGGGAGCGCACCGGAGCCGACTCCGCGCGTCATGCTAGGGCGTCGCCGTCGTCGCCGTGCGCCTTTTCGGCCAACTCGCTCCTGTCCGCTGCCCTCCTGCCGCTTGTCGGTACCTGTCGCTAGCGTGCAGGAAGCTGGATGACCACCGTCGTGTAGGAACAGGAGCACCGCACCATGACCAACCTCCCCGGCCGTTCTCGCACCGCTTTGCTTGTCATCGACGTGCAACGAGGCGTCGTCCCTGACGCGTACAACCGTGAGGGCGTCATCGCCAACATCCGTGCCCTCGTCGACCGGGCTCGCGCGGAGAATGTCCCCGTGGTGTGGGTGCAGCACTCCGACGAGGGGCTGCCCGAGGGGTCACCCGAGTGGGAGTACGTTCCCGAGCTGCGGCGCCGGGACGATGAGCCGCTGGTGCGCAAGCACTACGGCGACTCCTTCGACGACACCGACTTGGAGTCGATCCTTGCCGACGGGGAGGTGGGGCGGCTGGTCGTCACCGGTGCCCAGACCGACGCGTGCATTCGTGCGACCCTCCACAGCGCGCTGGTGCGGGGCTACGACACCACCTTGGTCGAGGACGCCCACACCACCGAGGACCTACGCAAGTGGGGCGCCCCCATCGGGCCGGAGGAGGCGATCGCCTACACCAATCTCTACTGGCAGCACTCCGCTGCAGCCGGACGGACCGGCGGCACCTCCCCGACGAGCAGGGTGGACTTCGCCCCGACGAGTCTGGTCAGCCCCGCACGTCCCACAGGTGGTGCGTGAGCTCGTGGAGGAAGTACTGGGCGAGGGTCCCGGCAGTGAACCGGGTTCCATCGCTTCGCCGGGCAGGCCACGCCCACTGCTCCTCGGTGGGGCCGGCGTAGAGGTCTGCAGCTCGGTCAAGTGACTCGGTGAGTTGCCGGCTCACGGCCACGGGGTCGGCCCGCCAGTACTGCTGTGTCGACGCGGCCTCGTTCTGGTCCCAGTCGGCGAACTGCACGAGCTCGCCACCGGCCGCCAGTATCTGCTCCAGGCGCTCGGTCATGACCTGAGACATGTCTCGGACGTGGCCGCCGTATTCGAGGGCTGACCAGGTGTTGGCCGACGGGCGATCGCGCACGTCCGCACGGCCCAGGACGGCGACGAACCGCGGTCGGGCGTCCCGCACGATGGTGGGCAGCTCCTGCGGTCGGACCCGGGAGGCGTCAAACCCGCAGTCCGGACAGCGCTTGTCGAGCACCCAGGTCCAGTCGGAACGATCTGGTGCCACCGGGCCCGGGTCCTGCACATCGTCGGCCACGGCTCCCGAGCCTATGCCACCCTGCACTGCGCTTGCGGACAGCGTGAGCGGTCGTTGGAGCTCACGCGTTGGCGACGGTGAAGCGGCCATTCCTGACCGTCGGCTCCTCGATCTCGTCGAGCGCCGCGACCGCGAACGTTCCCGTGCTGACGAAGTCACCGACGGGGCTGTCACCACCGATGACGTACTTCTCGGTTGCCGCACCCGGGCCGATCTCGGGAGCCGGGCACGCCATCACCCAGTCGATGGTGTCACCGGCTGCACGGTAGAACTCGAGGACCTTGGCGAACGTCGTCGCCTCGGCCTTGTAGGCCTCGGGGAAGTCAGGCGTGTCCACCAGGCGGGTGCCGTCGTCGGTCAGGAGGCTGCCGGCCCCGCCGACGACGAACAGACGGGCCTTCGGCGCGGCAGCGACCAGATCCCGGTGCCCTTCCAACAGAGGTTCGTGCGAGCCGCCGCTGCGGTCCGGAGGGACGGCGATGACCACCACGTCACTGCCGGCCGCACGGGCGACCAGCTGCGCGGTCTCGGCGAGGTCGCCGAGCTCGTAGTCCACCCGGCCGAGCGGCCGCTCCGGTGCATGCCTCGCCACACCATGGACATGGTGACCACGGCGAACCGCCTCCTCGGCGATCTGTTGACCGACCATGCCCGTCGCCCCATAGACGGTGATCGTGCTCATGGCTTTGCCTCCCAGTTCGCCTCGTGGACCGGCCAAGCAGGGGATCGTTGGCCACACCCATGAGACTGTCCCACAGCCGGTCCCGGTTGATGCGCAGCGCAATCAGGTGTGGTGCAGCTACGAGGGCAGTCCTTCCGTGCTGAGGAGCGCGACGACGGCGTCGTCAGGCAGATCGAGCTGGCCGCGGCGCGCCGGGTCGGTCAGAGCGGCGCGGGCCCCGGCCAGCGTGGCGGCACCGCAGGGCCCGGAGGCCACGCCCAGCGCCATCAGGTCTGAGGAGGCCCGCAAAGCCTGGGCGTCGGTCACCACGACGGCGGCGTCACACCCTCGCTGGAGCACGGGCCATGCAGCGCTCGAGACGGTGCCGCAGTTCAGTCCGGCCATGACCGTGGCGGCGGTCGGGACACTGGTGGGTCGGCCGTGCGACAGGCTGGTCAGGAGACAGGCGGCGGTGTCCGGCTCCACGGACAGCACCGCGGGATGGCTGCTGCCCGCTCGACGGTAGTGGGTGACCACGGCCTGAGCCAGCGAACCGACACCCACGGGCACGACAACCAGGTCTGGCGCGCGCCCGAGCGTCTCGTCGACCTCCTCGAGGAGCGTCGCGTACCCCTCCACGATCCACGCGGGCACGTCCTCGTAGCCCGGCCACGCAGTGTCCTGCACCAACGCCCGGTCCCCGTCGGCACGGGCATACTCCGCCGCGGCCGCGACGGTCTGGTCGTAGTCGCCATCGACCCGGACGACCTGCGCGCCCTCGGAGGCGATGAGGTCGGCAGGGCCCTGCTGCATCACGGAGGGGACGAAGACCGTCGCGGTGGTCCCCAGCTGCGCGGCCACGCGGGCCACCGCACGCCCGTGGTTGCCGTCGGTGGCCGTGACCAGGGTCGCACCGGGCTGACGGTCCAGCACCTGCTGGCAGGCCCAGGAGGCACCGAGCACCTTGAAAGCGGGCAGCCCCAGTCGCGACGACTCGTCCTTGACCAGCAGCCGCCCCACCCCGAGCTCGACGGCCACGGACGGGAGCCCGACCAGCGGTGTGGGCGCATACCCCGGAAGCGAGGCATGGAAGGACCGTGCGGACGCTGCCGCCTGCTCGGAGCACCAGTGACGCGCGGAGGGATGGCAGTACCAGTCGTTCACCCGGCCAGTCTCGGGGACACCG
>NZ_DASSTI010000069.1:0-3455 GCF_035708005.1 Segeticoccus sp.
CCGCCGGCGGCAGGTCGAAGTCCTCGTCCCGGGACCGGACGAGCGCGACGGAGGCTCCGGCATACCCGAGGGCGGTGAGCACCCAGCTCCCGGCCGCGGCCACCGGGAAGCCGGCCACGGCCACGTGCAGCGGACCCGACACGGCGAGCGCGACGGCGGCCCAGCGCGGAGCCCCGGGCGTGCGCCACAGGGCGCACCCGAGCAGCACCAGGCCAATCAGCTGCCCGACGAGGAAGATCCCGACGGCAACGTTCGCGGACGGGTGACCGGCCGCGAGGTCGATGACGCTGGCGACGCGCGTGACGTCATACCCGCCCTCCGCGGCGACGCGCACGACCTGGTCGGTGTTCGGGATGGCCCACGTCATGCCGAATCCGACCAGGCACGACAGCCCACCGGCCAGCGCCAGCCGCGGCGCCGCGCGGCGGACGGTCCAGGCGACGGCCATCGTCGCGGGCACCGCGAGCAGCACGCCGAGGAAGCCCATCCACAGGGCCAGCGTGAGCCGTCCCGGCGCAGCGGCACCGGCGGTGAGCTGCTCCCGGGCGGTGGCGAACTCGCCGTACGGCACGAAGACCGCCTCGGCCGCCACGGCGAGCATGGGCAGCGGGGCGAGCAGCGCCAGGCCCCAGCGCCAGGTCCGGCGCAGGTCGCGGGGACGACGTCGCGAGGTGGTGGCGGTGGGGGTGGTCGACATGGCCGGCTCCTTCGGCTAGCAGTCCGATGCGCCCACGCTCCTCGCCGCAGCGGCCGGGCACATCGGGGCGGCCACCCGAGCACTCCGGGGGCCCGCACCGGCCCGGGCTCCGTGCTGAGACGTCCGTACTGCTCCGTGCTGATACGGAGGCCCGGGGCCGCCGCGAGTCACTACCCTTCCTTCATGCAGCGCCCCCTCCGCTGGGCGACCGCCGCGACCGCGGCGAGCGCCATGTTCCTGGCCGGGCTGGTCTGGGAGCTCAGCGTGTCTCGCGTCGCCTCCGACGCCTGGTATGCCGTGTCGTTCGTCGCCGTCGGGTCCGTCCCCATGGCCATGGGCTGGCTCGTGCTCCGGCACGCCCGCGGGCCGGGCGGATCCGGCGGGGCCGTGGTCGGGGCGCTGCTGTGCTGGATGGGGCTGCTGCCGTTCAGCGGGGCGTTCAGCGACCTCTACGTGGTGCAGGTGGAGCGCGCCCCGGACTCGCTCCCGGTGGCGTCCTGGCTGGTCGGGGGGATGTCGACGCTGTGGACCGGGCTGTACCTGGTGCCGGCGCTGTTGCTGCTGCACTTCCCCGACGGACGGCTGCCGACGCCGCGGTGGCGCTGGGTGCCCCGAGCGCTCGTGGCGGCGATGGTGATGATGTTCGTCCTGGGCGTGGTGGGCCCCGGGCCGAACGACCCACCGTTCGACGACGAGATCCGCTTCCCCCGCTTCCCGTGGACCGTCCCGCCGGCGCTTGAGGTGCTCTTCGGCATCCTCGCCGTGCTGTCCCTGCTGACCCTGTTCGGCGGCCTGGTCGCGAGCGCGGTGTCCGTCTGGCTGCGCCGGCGCCGGGCGGCGGAGGTCACGCTGCGCGCCCAGCTGCGGTGGATCTCGCTCGCGGCGATGGGGCTGCCGCTGACCCTGCTGCTGTGCTGGACGAGCTACTTCCTCCTCCGCGGACCCGACCTCGTGGTGGTCGGGCTCGTCGTCACGTGGATCGCCCTGCCCGTCGCGACGTGGATCGCCATGGTGCACCACGACCTCTACAACGTGGACCGGCTCACGGCGACGGCGGTCACCTGGACCGCGGTCATGGCCGTCCTGCTGCTCGGCTACACGGTCGCCGCGGTCACGGTGGGCACGCTGCTCGGCCGGCGGGCCCCGATCGCCGCCACCCTGGCGACCCTGGTCCTCGCGCTCGCGCTGGCGCCCCTGCGGCCCCGGCTGGGCCGGCGGGTCGACCGCTGGCTCTACCCCGCCCGTGCCCGGCTGCGCACCGACGTCGAGCACCTGCTGGCCGACGTGCGCTCCGGGACCACCGCGCCGGAACAGCTCGAGGCCACCCTGCGCCGCGCGCTCGCCGAGCCGGCGCTGCGGGTCGGCTTCGTCGTGCCCGGCTCGCCGGTGCTGCACGCCACCGACGGCCGGCCGCTCGCCGCCCCTGCGCCCGGCGCGCGCCGGAGCGAGCACCGGCCCGACGACGCGGCCACCGGCGCCCCGATCGTCCTCGGCGAGCACCTCGTCGGCCGGGTCGACGGGATCAGCCCCGCCTCGGCGGCCCTGCTGCACGAGCTGCGCGAGCCCATCGCGCTGGTCGCCGAGATGGCCCGGCTGCGGATCGAGCTCACCACCGCGCTGCGCCAGACCGAGGAGTCCCGCCGGCGCCTGCAGTCGGTCGGGTATGCCGAGCGCCGCAAGCTGGAGCGCGACCTGCACGACGGTGCCCAGCAGCGGCTCGTCTCGCTCGGCATGAACCTGCGGGTGGCCCAGCGCCACCTCGCCCCGACCGACACCGACGTGCAGGACCTGATCGACACGACGGTCGCCGAGCTGGGCACGGCGGTGAGCGAACTGCGGCAGCTGGCACACGGCATACGGCCGTCCTGCCTGGACGACGGGCTGGGAGCCGCGCTCGCCTCGCTCACCGAGGCGGGACCGGTGCCGGTGACCGTCGTGGTACGGGCCGGGCAGCTACCGGACGACGTGACGGCGACGGCGTACTACGTGGTCATGGAGGCGGTCACCAACGCCATCAAGCACGCCGGTGCCTCCCGGATCGAGGTGGCGGTCGAGCAGCACGAGGCGGTCCTCGCGGTCCGGGTCTGCGACGACGGCCGGGGCGGGGCCGACCAGTCCGGCGCGGGCTGGTCCGGCCTGCGCGACCGGATCACGGCGGTCGGCGGGTCCCTGGCCGTGCACAGCCCGCCAGAAGCCGGGACCAGGGTGGAGGTGCTGCTGCCGTGCGCGTGATCATCGGCGAGGACTCGGCCCTGTTCCGGGAAGGCCTGGCGCGGCTGCTGGCCGACCGCGGGCACGAGATCGTCGGCCTGGCGCCGGACGCGCTGACGCTGGAGCAGACGGTCCACGAGACCCCGTGCGACGTGGTCGTCATCGACGTCCGGATGCCGCCGGACCACACCGACGACGGCGCCCGGGCCGCCCGCCGCATCCGGATGCGCCACCCGGGCCTCGGGATCCTGCTGCTGTCCCAGCACGTCGAGAGCAAGCACTCGGTCGACCTCGTGGCGGCGGGGCGGTTCGGCTACCTGCTCAAGGACCGGGTGCTCGACGTGGACGAGTTCCTCGACGCCCTGGACCGGGTAGCGGCCGGCGGCTCCGTGCTCGACGCCGAGGTCGTCTCCCGCCTGCTCGGCGCCCGCCGGGCGGGCGACCCGCTGGCCACGCTCACCCCCCGCGAGCGGGACGTGCTCGCGCTGATGGCCGAGGGGCGCAGCAACGCCGCGATCGCCCGCCGCCTCTGGCTCACGCCGCGCAC
>NZ_DASSTI010000070.1:0-70840 GCF_035708005.1 Segeticoccus sp.
CCCACACCACCGAGCGCTCGATCGACCCCTCCACGACGGCGCCCGGCCCGACCACGTTGGCCCCGCCGGAGGCGTCGAGGTTCGCCGCGAGGTAGTCCGCCGGCGTGCCGCAGTCGCGGAAGGGGACGTCGGTGTCCACGAGGTCGAGCCGGCCCTGCTCCCACTCGGTGCGCCACAGCACCTCGTAGAGCCCTGACTCCTCGGCGGCCAGCCCCCGGACCAGGTGCCACGGCAGCAGGCTGACACCGAGGTAG
Source organism: Segeticoccus sp. (assembly GCF_035708005.1). Classification (NCBI taxonomy): domain Bacteria; kingdom Bacillati; phylum Actinomycetota; class Actinomycetes; order Micrococcales; family Intrasporangiaceae; genus Segeticoccus; species Segeticoccus sp. The sequence continues at coordinate 255 of NZ_DASSTI010000070.1, forward strand.
CGCCGGTCGCCGAAGTCGCTGGGCCGGCCGAGCCGCTGCGTGAGCAGCCGGCACTGCTCCCCGTCCCATCGGGCCACGAAGTCGGTGAGGTCCGGGTGCAGCCACGCATCGGCGTTGGTCAGCAGCACGTCCCGCCCGTCGAGCCAGTCACGGACCGCCCCGAGCGCGCCGGCCGTCCCGAGCGGCGCGCGGCGCTCGGGCGACACGTGGGCCCGGCCGCCCACGTGGGCGACCACCTGGTCGGCGAGGTGGTGCGCGTTGACGGCGAGGTGGCCCGGACCGGTGCCGGTGAACGGTGCAACTCGCTCGATCGCGTGGTCCAGCAACGGGATTCCGTCGACGGGGCAGAGCGCCTTGGGACGCAGCAGCGTCAGCGGGCGCAGGCGGGTGCCCAGGCCCGCGGCCAGCACCATGCCCGCGAGTGGGGCAGCCGACCGGCCGGGTGCACGTGGGTGCGTGTCCGGCATACCGCTCAGGGGTGACGGGCCAGCGCGTCGAGGATCATCTCGGTCGACTCGTCGACCTCGGGCACCTCCGACGGGTGCATCCACCGGAAGGCCTTGGCCTCACCGCCCACCTGCACGTCCGGTCGCTGGTCCACCCGGACCCGGAAGATCACGTCCACCCGGCCGACGTCCGGGTGGACCTCCGTGGCGACCGGTTCGCCGACCTCGACGCGCAGCTGGGTCTCCTCGCGGATCTCCCGCACGACGCCCTCGGCCGGCGTCTCGCCGTGCTCCAGCAGCCCACCGGGCAGGCTCCACCCGGTGCGGTGCGGCTGGCGCAGGAAGAGCACGCGCCCCTCGTGCTCGATCGCGCAGACGGCCCCGACCGTGTAGCCCGGCGTGACCAACCGCACCAAGAAGCGGCGCACCACTCCGGGCAGGGCACGAAAGGCCAGCAACGAGGCGGTGTAGGCCTTGCGGCGCACGGTCGCGAAGAGAGACACGCCCCGACTCTAGGCCGCGTCGCGGCGGGACGCCCGCAGGCTCCAGCAGGATGCAGGAAGCGGAGAAGCACGGTAGAACGGGGGACGTGCCTGCGACCTCACACCGACACCACCAGCGGTTCCCGCCGCACGTGCTGCGGGAGTACGCCCTGCTGGCCGACGGTGAGCGCGGGGCACTCGTCGGTCCGCGTGGGGACGTGGTGTGGATGTGCGTGCCGCAGTGGCACGACGACGCGGTCTTCGCCGCCCTGCTGGACGGCCCCGGCTTCTACTCGGTCACGCCGACCGACGCGAACATGGTGTGGGGCGGCAGCTACGAGGACGGCACGCTCATCTGGCACAGCCGCTGGGTCACCAGCGACGCGATCATCGAGTGCCGCGAGGCGCTCGCGCACCCCGGCGACCCGGGAAGAGCGGTGCTGCTGCGGCAGATTCGCGCGGTGCACGGCCGGGCGAGCGTCGACGTGCTGCTCGACGTGCAGGCCGGCTTCGGCAAGCACGCCATGACGGACGTGCACCGGGACGGCGAGGTGTGGGAGGGCCGCTCCGGCAAGCTGCGCTTCCGGTGGACCGGTGCCGGCGGCGCGCAGCGCGACGACCAGGGCGCCCTCGCGCAGACCATCGAGATCGACGAGGGGCAGCACCACGACCTCGTCCTCGAGATCGGCGACAGCCTGCACGACGAACCGGTCCGGCCGGAGGGCGCGTGGGCCGCGACCGCGCATGCCTGGGCCACCGACGTGCCCGACATGAGCGAGAGCATCGCCCCGCACGACGCGCAGATGTCGTATGCCGTGCTCCGCGGCCTGACGAGCTCCACCGGTGCCATGGTCGCCGCGGCGACCATGGGCCTGCCGGAGCGGGCGGAGGCCGGGCGCAACTACGACTACCGCTACGCCTGGATCCGCGACCAGTGCTACGCGGGCCAGGCGGTCGGATCCTTCGCCCCGCTGCCCCTGATGGACTCCGCGGTCCGGTTCGTCAGCGAACGCATCCTGGCCGACCGTGCCGACCTGCGACCGGCCTACACCATCGACGGCACCTACCTGCCCAAGGAGCACGACCTCGACCTGCCGGGCTACCCCGGTGGGGTCGCCAAGGAGGGCAACTGGGTCAACAACCAGTTCCAGCTCGACTCCTGCGGAGAGGCGTTGCTGCTCCTGGCGACCGCCGCCCACCACGACCACCTCGACGTCGAGCACTGGGACGCGGTGCAGGTGCTCGTGGACGTGATCGAGCAGAAGTGGCAGCAGCCGGACAACGGCATCTGGGAGCTCGCCCCGAAGCGGTGGGCCCACTCGCGGCTGATGTGCGCGGCGGGGCTGCGGCAGATCTCCCACTACTCACCACGGCGCGACGCCGCCCGGTGGATGAGCCTCGCCGACACGCTGGTCGCGAGTGCCGCCTCCGACTGCGTGACGAGCACCGGCCGCTGGCAACGCGCCCCCGACGACGACCGCGTCGACGCCGCACTGTTGCTCCCCGCGCTGCGCGGCGCCGTGCCGGCCGACGACCCGCGCAGCATCGGCACCTACGAGGCGGTGCGGCGCGACCTCGGCCGTGAGGGCTACGTCTACCGCTTCAGTCAGGACCCGCGACCGCTCGAGGACGCCGAGGGCGCGTTCCTGCTGTGCGGGTTCCTCATGGCTCTGTCCGCGCAACAGCAGGGTGACGAGCTCGACGCGATGCGATGGTTCGAGCGCAACCGCTCGGCGTGCGGCTCCCCCGGGCTCTACACCGAGGAGTTCGACATCGAACAGCGCCAGCTGCGCGGCAATTTCCCGCAGGCCTTCGTGCACGCCCTGATGTTCGAGGCCGCTCACCGACTCACCGGACCAGGAGGACCACGTCCATGACGTCTCCACACCGACCCCAGACCGTCGTCGTGACCGGCGCCAGTGGCGGGATCGGGCGTGCCAGCGCCATCAAGTTCGGCGCGCGCGGCGACCGGGTCGCGCTGGTCGCCCGCGGACGCGCCGGCCTCGACGGCGCCGCCCGCGAGGTCGAGCAGGCCGGCGGCACGGCGCTCGTCGTGCCCACCGACGTGTCCGACCACGACCAGGTCGAGGCCGCGGCGCACACCGTCGAGGAGCACTTCGGCGACATCGACGTGTGGGTCAACGTCGCGTTCACCTCGGTGTTCGCGCCGTTCTGGGAGATCAAGCCCGAGGAGTTCGCGCGGGTCACGCACGTGACCTACCTCGGGTTCGTCTACGGCACGATGACGGCGCTGCGCCGCTTCCGTCCCCGCGACCGGGGCACGATCGTGCAGGTCGGCTCGGCCCTCGCCTACCGCGGGATCCCGTTGCAGTCGGCCTATTGCGGCGGCAAGCACGCCATCCAGGGCTTCAACGAGGCGCTGCGGTGCGAGCTGTTGCACGAGGGCAGCAACGTGCACACCACGATGGTGCAGATGCCGGGCGTCAACACGCCGCAGTTCCGCTGGGTGCTGTCCCGGTTGCCGCACGAGGCGCAACCCGTGCCGCCGATCTACCAGCCGGAGGTCGCCGCCGCGGGCGTGCTGTACGCCGCCGACCACCCGCGGCGCCGCGAGTACTGGGTGGGCGGCAGCACCGTCGGCACGCTCATCGCCAACGCCGTCGCTCCGGGCATCCTCGACCGCTACCTCGGCAGGACCGGTTTCCAGTCGCAGCAGACGAAGGAGCCGCGCGACGAGAGCCGCCCGACCAACCTGTGGAGTCCGGCCGACGAGGACGAGGACTACGGCACCCACGGCGTCTTCGACGACCAGGCCAAGGGGACGTCATACCAGCTGTGGGGCTCGCACCACCATGGCCTGCTCGGGGCGCTCGGCGCCGCCGCGGTGGGCGTGGCGGGTCTGGCGACCGCCGTGACGCGGAGACGTGCGTGAGCCCCCTCGGGATGGCGCTGGAAGGTGCGCGCGCGGCATACGGCCTGTCGCTGCTGAGGCGGCGCAACGCCATGGACCGCGTCCTCGGGGCGCGGCTCGTCGTGCAGGGTGGGGGGAGTGTGTGGCTCCAACAGTTCGCGAGGGAGCCGGTGGTGCACGGGTGCGGTGGCGTGGTCGATGCGCTGCACGCCCTCAGCATGCTCGGCCTGGCTGCCGTCTCCCGGAAGCGGCGCCGGGAGGCGCTGCACTCCGCGCTGGTGGCGACGGGGTTCGCCGTCGGGGAGGCCCTGGTCTGCACGCTCCCCAGCCTGAACCGTCCCAGCCCGTAGGAGTCGTCGACCAAGGAGGTTCCGTTGTCCTTCCTGTCCCCGTTGCGGGCGACCTTGCACGGTGGCCCGTTCACGTCATCCCCCACGGTCACCGAGCCGTTGCAGGGGATCGACCGCATGGTGCGCAACATCGAGACCGGCCGGTTCGAACGCAGCCTGTCGGCCCTGACCGCCGTCGGCTCGGTCATCACCGCCGCGGAGATCTTCTTCGAGCACGACAAGGCCAGCTTCGGGGACCCGTGGATGTGGGCGCCCGTCGCGCTGGGACCGGTCGGATTCGCCGCGGGTGTGGCCGGATTCGCCGACAAGCGGATGGCCAAGACCGCCCTGCCGGTGGCGTCGGCCGTCATCCTCGCCAACGGGCTGCAGGGCACGTGGCTGCACGCCCGGGGCATCCGGCAGAAGCCGGGCGGGTGGTCGAACTTCCGCTACAACATGGAGATGGGTCCGCCCCTGCTGGCTCCGCTGCTCATGACGATGGTGGGCGGCATGGGGCTGCTGGCCGCGATCCTGAGGCGCGAGAAGTGAACCAGCCGCTGCCCCTCAACGACCCCTACGTCCATGGCCGGTTCCCCGGCTTCGACACGGTGTCCCAGGCCAAGTACTGGGACATGGCCACCAAGGCCGTCGTCGCCGAACGCTTGGGCATGCCGCCGGACATCCGCTTCTTCACCCAGCACGAGGAGGCGACGGCGAACGCGCTGTGCGACCAGCTCCTCGCGCAGCGCGACGACCCGCGGGTGCCGGTCGTGCACCTCATCGACGCCCGGCTCGCCGAGAAGCAGTACGACGGCTGGCACTACGAGGACATGCCGGAGGACGCCGAGGCGTGGCGCCGTTCCCTCGCCGGACTCGACGAGGACTCCGAGGAGGCGTGGTCCCGCCCCTTCCACGAGGCCGACGCCGGCCAGCAGCGCGGGGTGATCCAGGCGATCATCGACCTGGGCTCCGGGGACTGGCACGGGATGATCGCGCAGAAGGTGTGGAGCCTGTGGACCCGCTACGCCTGCTCCGCCTTCTACTCCCACCCGTGGGCGTGGGACGAGATCGGCTTCCCCGGCCCGGCCTACCCGCGCGGCTACAAGAACCCCGGCGTCGACAAGCTCGAACCGTTCGAGGTGCGCGACCACCGACCGGTCGACCCGACCCGGATCGGGAACCGGGAACGAGGAGGGAGCTGAATGGGCCTGCTGAAGTCGCCGTGGTCGCTGGACCACGTCCGGGAGCGGAACGAGTCCGCGTGGCTGATGCCGCCTCACCCGGGCACCAACTACCAGCTGCGGCACGAGATGCGCCGGTTCGACGACGAGGACGAGGTCGACCTGGTCATCGTGGGGTGCGGCGCGGGCGGCGCCACCCTGCTGCAGCGGCTCGCCCGCCGTGGCTGGCGCGTCGTCGCCCTCGACGCCGGACCGTTCTGGGACCCCGAGCGCGACTGGGTGAGTGACGAGGCCGGCTCGCACCACCTGTACTGGAACGAGCCGCGCGTGATCGGTGGCAGCGACCCGGTCCCGTTGGGCTCCAACAACTCCGGGCGGGGCGTCGGCGGGTCGATGGTGCACTACGCGGGCTACGCGCCGCGGTTCCATCCCAGTGACTTCCGCACCTACAGCCAGGACGGGGTCGGTGCGGACTGGCCCTTTCCCTACGAGGAGCTGCGGCCGTACTACCAGGACATCGAGGAGGAGCTCCCGGTCGCCGGTGAGTACTGGCCGTGGGGCGACCCGCACGGCTACCCGCACAGCCCGCACCCGGTCGGCGGCAACGGCGAGATCTTCCTCGAGGGCGCCCGGAAGCTGGGCCTCACGGCGAAGGTCGGGCCGGTGGCCATCAGCAACGGCCGCTTCGGGCACCGTCCGCACTGCATCTACCGCGGGTTCTGCCTGCAGGGCTGCAAGGTCGACGCCAAGGCGTCACCGCTGATCACGCACGTCCCGGACGCGTTGGCGCACGGTGCGGAGGTCCGCGCGGACTCGATGGTCACGCGGATCGGGGTGGACGACAACACCGGTCGCGCCACCGGCGTGCACTACGTGCGCCGCGGCATGCAGCGGTTCCAGCGGGCCCGCATGGTCGCCGTCGCCGGCTACTCCATCGAAACGCCACGGCTGCTGCTGAACTCGGCCACGGACCGCTGGTCCGAAGGGCTGTGCAACGAGCACGATCTGGTCGGCCGCTACGTGATGGTGCAGGGCGCCCCGCAGACGGCGGGGCGCTTCGACCGCGAGATCCGGATGTACAAGGCCCCGCCGCCGGAGGTCAGTTGCGAGGCGTTCTACGAGACCGACCCCAAGGCGCCCTACCAGCGCGGCTTCTCGATCCAGACCGTCTCGCCGCTACCCATCACGTGGTCGGAGCACATCATCGCCCAGGGACACTGGGGTTCCTCGTTGCGCGAGTACATGAGCGACTACGTGCACTGGGCCTGCTTCGGAGCGCTGTGCGAGTTCCTGCCGCGCCCGGAGAACCGCGTCACGCTCGATGAGGAGAAGGACCGGCACGGAATGCCGATCGCCCACTTCAACTACTCCCAGGGCGAGAACGACCAGCAGCTGCTGGAGGCGGCCCGCACGAAGATGGTGGAGATCCTCAAGGCTGCGGGCGCCGACGAGACGATGACGATCCAGCGCTACGCGCACCTGGTGGGCGGAGCGCGGATGGCGGCCAGCGCCGAGAAGGGCGTGGTCAGCGGCGACTGCCAGAGCTTCGCCATCCCGAACCTCTACATCACCGACGGCAGCGTGCTGCCGACCCAGGGCAGCGCCAACCCGGCGTTGACGATCATGGCGATCGCCGCGCGGGCCGCGGACCGGCTCGCCGCCGGGGCCCGAGGAGGTACGCCCACCGCTGCCGGCCACTGACTCGGCGAGCCGGACCACGAGACCACCGGGACGACATACAGGAGGCATCCATGAGTGAACAGACGGTCGGCGACTACCTGCTCCAGCGGCTCCGCGAATGGGGCGTGGAGAAGATCTTCGGCTACCCGGGAGACGGGATCAACGGGATCGTCGCCGCCCTCGGCCGTGCCGAGGACCAGCCGATGTTCATCCAGGCGCGGCACGAGGAGATGGCCGCGTTCGAGGCGGTCGGCTACGCCAAGTTCACCGGGCGCACCGGGATCACCATGGCCACGTCCGGGCCGGGTGCGGTGCACCTGCTCAACGGCCTGTATGACGCGAAGCTGGACCACGTGCCCGTCGTCGCCATCGTCGGGCAGACCGCGCGCAGCGCGATGGGGGCCTCCTACCAGCAGGAGATCGACCTCATCTCGCTGTTCAAGGACGTGGCGAGCGATTACGTGCAGATGGTCATGGTGGCCGAGCAGCTGCCGGACCTGCTGGACCGCGCGATCCGCATCGCCACCGCGCAGCGGACCGTGACGGCGATCATCGTCCCCTCCGACCTGCAGGAGGAGCCGTACAGCCCGCCGCAGCACGCGTTCAAGATGTCGCCGGGCAGCGTGGGCGCGCAGTGGCCGACGCCGCGCCTCGACGACCAGGCGTTGCGCGGCGCGGCCGAGCTGCTCAACAGCGGTTCGAAGGTGGCGATGCTCGTCGGGCAGGGGGCCGGTGGCGCGGCGGCCGAGCTCGAGCAGGTGGCGGACCTGCTCGGTGCCGGTGTCGCCAAGGCGCTGCTCGGCAAGGACGTGCTGTCCGACGAGCTGCCGTTCGTCACCGGACCGATCGGGCTGCTGGGCAGCAAGCCGAGCTATGACCTGATGATGGGCTGCGACACCCTGCTCACGGTCGGGTCGAGCTTCCCCTACACACAATTCATGCCGGAGTACGACCAGGCGCGGGCGGTGCAGATCGACATCGACCCCAAGATGATCGGCATCCGCTATCCCTACGAGTTCAACCTCATCGGGGACGCGAAGACGACGCTGCAGGCGCTGATCCCGTTGCTGCAGCGCAAGTCCGACCGCGGCTGGCGGGAGAAGATCGAGAAGGGCGTCACCGAGTGGTGGGAGCTCATGGACGAGCGGGCAGCGGTCGAGGCCGACCCGATCAACCCGCAGCGGGTGTTCTCGGAGGTCTCTCCCCTGCTCCCGGACAACGCGGTGATGACGTCGGACTCCGGTAGCAGCGCGAACTGGTATGCCCGGCACCTGAAGTTCCGTGGCAACATGCGGGGTTCGCTGTCGGGCAACCTGGCGACGATGGGCCCCGGCGTGCCGTACGCGATCGGCGGGAAGTTCGGGCACCCCGACCGCCCGGTGATCGCGTTCGTCGGCGACGGGGCCATGCAGATGAACGGCATGGCGGAGCTCATCACCATCAAGAAGTACTGGGAGGAGTGGGCCGATCCGCGGCTCATCGTCTGCGTGCTGCACAACAACGACCTCAACCAGGTCACCTGGGAGCTGCGGGCGATGGGCGGGTCGCCGAAGGTCACCGAGACACAGACGCTGCCGTCGGTGTCCTACGCCAAGTTCGCCCAGGACATCGGGTTGGCCGGGGTCGAGGTGACCGACCCCGGCCAGATCAAGGGAGCGTGGCAGCAGGCGTTGTCGGCCGACCGGCCCACGGTGCTCGACTTCCACACCGACCCCGACATCCCGCCGATCCCGCCGCACGTCACGGTCGCCCAGGCGAAGTCGACGGCCGAGGCGCTGCTGCGCGGCGACGAGGACCGCTGGGGCATCATCAAGGAGGGCACCAAGGAGAAGCTGCAGGACTTCCTGCCGAAGGGCTGAACCTCACCCTCTCGGAGAAGGCGCGGCCGGAGGGCGGGAGCTGTCCCGCCCTCCGGTCGCACCTTTCCCCTCAGGTGATGCGTCCGAGTTGGCGAGAGGGGGGTCAGCACGGTCGGGGTCAGGCGGAGCCGCTCGAGCCGCCGGAACCGGACCCGTCCGAGCCGCCCGAACCGGACCCGTCCGAGCCGCCCGAACCGCCGGAGGTGGCTTGCGCGAGCTCCTCGCCGCCGATCTCGCGCTCGATGTCCTCCAGCGGACGGTTCTTCGTCTCGGGCACCTTGACCCAGAAGAACGCGATGGCGGCGATGGCGATGGCGGCATAGATCCAGAATGTCGGGCCACGGCCGATGGCCTTGGTCTCCTGCAGGAAGTAGAACGACACCAGGAAGTTGGCGGCCCAGTTGCAGATCGTGGCGATCGCCATGGCCTGGCTGCGGAAGGCCAACGGGTAGATCTCGGAGATCATCAGCCAGAACACCGGGCCGAGGCCGATGGCGAAACCGATGATGTAGACGATCACGCAGGCGATGCCGATCCAGGACGCGTTCTGGCTGATGAAGTGGAACTGGAAGTAGGCGCCCAGCACGGCCAGGGCCACCAGGAGGATGGCGGTGCCGACGATCAGCAGCTTTCGCCTGCCGACCCAGTCCATCAACAGGATCGCCACGATGGTGAACACGAAGTTGGTGACGCCCACCATCACGGCCAGGAGCACCGCCTGGTTGGTCGCGAACCCGACGTAGCCGATGATCGTGGAGGCGAAGTAGATCACCGTGTTCACACCGACGAACTGCTGGAACACCGCAAGCCCGATCCCCACGACCATCAGCGCGCGCACCTTGGTGCGGAACAGGTCCGCGATGCTCCAGCCCTGCTCGGCCTCACTCACGTCCTGGATCTGCTGCAGCTCGCCGTCGATGTCCGCGTCCTCGGCCCGGGTCTGTTCAAGGACCTCTCGAGCCTCGTCGACACGGCCCTTCTTCACCAGCCAGCGTGGGCTGTGGGGTACGAAGACCATGCTGATGGCGAGCGCCGCGCCGGGGATGACCGCGATCCCGAACATCCAGCGCCAGTTGTAGCCGACGTCCCGCAGGCCGTACCCGGTGACGTAGGCCAGCAGGATGCCCAGGGTGACCATCAGCTGGTTGAAGGTGACCGTGCCGCCGCGGATCTTCGGCGGAGTCTGCTCGGCGATGTACTCCGGCGCCACGAAGGAGGCGGTTCCCACCGACAGACCGAGCACGAACCGGGCCGCCACCAGCCAGATGATGTCCTGGGCGAAGGCGGCCGCCAGTGCGCCGATCACGTAGACGCAGCCGGAGATGCACTTGGTCCACTTGCGGCTGATCGCCTCCGACAGGTAGCCGGAGATACCGGCGCCGATCATCGCCCCGATGAGCAGCACGGCCACGATCCAGGACGACTCCAGCGTGGAGGGGTGCAGGTCCTTGGACAGGTACGGCAGGGCCTGGCCGATGATGCCGGTGTCGTAGCCGAAGAGAAATCCTCCCAAGGCCGCGAGGAGGGCGATCCCCGTGACGAACCTGTTGCGGCCGGACGCCGCGTACCTGACGAAGTGAAGACCGGAGGCGGATTGCTCACTCATGTGCGGGCACCTCCCTGGGATGTCGGGTATGCCTCGATGTCCTTCAGCAGGTACCCAGCATCCGAGGCGGCTAACGTCGGGGGCGTCACAGCCGCCACAAGCTGGTCAACGGAGGGAGCAGGCCGGTGTCGGAGATCTTCAACGTCACACGGATGGCGAGGACGCAGCTCGAACGGGCTCGGGAGGGCAGCGCCGGACGTGCCGCGGCCCACCTCTACGGTGGGCCGCAGTCCATGATGACCCACACGCTCATCGCCCTGGTGGCCGGTCAGAAGATGCACGAGCACGAGAGCCCGGGCGAGGCGACCGTCCTGGTCGTGGAGGGACAGGTGACGATGGGCACCGCCGACGAGGCGGCAACGGTCGAGGGCCAGGCCGGCGACCTGCTGCGGGTTCCCCTCGAGCGGCACTGGCTCCAGGCGGCGACCGACTCGGTGATCCTGCTGACCGCCGCCAAGACCCGCGGCCACGACGCCGGCTGACCCCCAACACGACAGCTGGGGGCGGGGGTCAGCGGCGGCGCAGCTCGCTGCGCTCCCAGCCCCGCCGGGTGCTGCGGGTGCCGAGCCGGCTGCCCGGCTTGGCGCGGTAGACCACGTAGGGCCGCCACAGGTAGCCGATCGGTGCGCTGAACACGTGCACCAACCGCGTGAACGGCCACAGCGCGAACAGGAAGAACGCGATGAACCCGTGGAGCTGGAACGACAGCGGGGCCTCCGCCATGAGGTCCGGGTGCAGCGCGAACCGGAAGATCCCGCGGAACCAGACCGAGACGCCTTCGCGGTAGTTGTACTCGGCGATGACCTGCCCGGCGGTGTTGGCCAACCCGAGCAGGATCACCACGGCGAGCACGAGGTACATCGCCTTGTCCATGCGCGTGGTCGCGCTGAACACCGGCCCGACGGTGCGCCGCCGGTAGATGAGGATGATCATCCCGACGATGGTGGAGAACCCGGCGATCGACCCGATGCCGATGGCCATGACGTGGTACATCGTCTCCGAGATCCCCACCGCCGCGGTCCACGACTCCGGCACCGCAAGACCCATGACGTGGCCGAGGAACACGAAGAGGATCCCGAAGTGGAACAGCGGGCTCCCCCAGCGCAGCAGCCGCGACTCGTACAGCTGCGAGGACCGGGTCGTCCACCCGAACTTGTCATAGGTGTAGCGCCAGACGTGCCCGAGCACGAACACGGCGAGGCACACGTAGGGCCACACCACCCACAGGAAGATGTCGAGCGTCGAGGCATCCTTCATGGCCGGGACCCCACTTTCATGAACTCCGGTGGTGCGAACGGTTCCAGTCCCACGTCCTCCTGCGGCGGGCCCTGCGCGACGAGCGTGCGCACCGCCTGCTCCTCGTCGCCGCGCAGCGTCGGCAGCGTGGACGACACCGCCGCCAGGACCCCCTCGTATGCCGACCCGCTGGCCCGCAGTGCCAGGCGCAGCAGTTCCAGCCCGGCCCGGTTCTCCAGCAGCAGCCGACGGCCCTCGTCGAGGTCGACGGTGGCGGTGAACTCCAGCACCACCGCCAGGTGGTCAGGCAGCTCCCCCTCGTCCAGCACGACCCCGGCCCGGCGGTAGGCGGACTTGAAGTTCAGCAGCGCCATCCCGCGGTTCCGGGTGTCGCCGTGCGCGTAGTAGGTCAGGTAGGGGCAGCACTTGCGTTTCAGGTCGAAGATCTGCACGTAGTCGGCCTGCAGGTCGACCAAGGGCCTCGTCTCGAGCTGCTGCAGCAGCGGCTCGAGCGCGGCTCCCACCGCCGACGGCTGCGCGTCCGCCCCGGATCGCAGCAGCGGCAGGCGGTCCAGCAGCTCCTCGTCCGGGTACTGCAGCAGCAGCGAGGCCACCTGGTAGAGCGTGCGGGTGCGGTTGTCAGCGCTCACCGGCGCCCTCCTCCTCCCGCAGGCCGTCGGCATCGCCGTCGCCGTTCCCGTTGCCGTTGTCGCCGCCGGAGCCGGAGCCGCGGCGGGGGAACAGACCGGACGGCAGGCCCTTGCCGTCCCAGTTGAGCAGGTTGATCCGCCGGTGCCGGTCCGGCGGACCCATCCGGTCGGAGGTCTGCCGGCTCTGCAGGGCTTGGAAGCTCTCCACGGCGATCGGCTGGTTCTGCCCGCCGGATCCCTCGCCGAACGGCCCGGACTCGGGGAGCTGGCCGTCGTAGTCGACGGGGCAGTCGGTCGGCAGCTCCTCGAGGTACTGCGCCTGTTCGGCATGTGCCGGCGGGATGACGTAGCGCTCGTCGTAGGGGGCGAGCGCGAGCAGCCGGTACATCTCGTAGACGTCCTCGCCGGTCATCCCCACGCCTGCCGCGATGTCTTCCTGCGGGTCGCGCCCGAGGTTCAGGTCGCGCATGTAGGAGCGCATCGCGGCGAGCCGCTGCAGCACGGCGGTGACCGTGGCGGTGTCGCCGGCGGTGAACAGCTCGGCAAGGTACTCCACCGGGATCCGCAGCGCCTCGATCGCGGCGAACAGGGTGTCGGCGTCCTCGGCGTCGACCCCGGTGTCCTTGACCTGGTCGACCACCGGCGACAGCGGCGGGATGTACCAGACCATCGGCATGGTGCGGTACTCCGGGTGCAACGGCAGCGCCACCTGGTACTTGTTGATGAGCTTCCAGACCGGCGAGCGTTGCGCGGCCTCCACCCAGTCGTGCGGTATGCCGGCCCGCTCCGCCTCCCGCTGCACCTCGGGGTCGTCGGGGTCCAGGAACACCGCACGCTGCGCGTCATACAGCTGCTGGTCGTCCTCGGTGGACGCGGCATCGAGGACGGCGTCGGCGTCGTACAGCACCAGGCCGATGTAGCGCAGGCGGCCCACGCAGGTCTCGGAGCACACGGTCGGGATGCCGACCTCGATCCGCGGGAAGCAGAAGGTGCACTTCTCGGCCTTGCCGGTGCGGTGGTTGAAGTAGACCTTCTTGTAGGGGCACCCGGTGACGCACTTGCGCCACCCGCGGCACTTGTCCTGGTCGACCAGGACGATCCCGTCCTCGCTGCGCTTGTAGATCGCCCCGCTGGGGCAGGACGCGGCGCAGCTCGGGTTGAGGCAGTGCTCGCAGATCCGCGGCAGGTGGAACATGAACGCCCGCTCGTAGTCGAGCTTCACGTCGTCGGAGACCCGCTTGAGGATCGGGTCGGCCTGGGTCAGCGTCGGCGCCCCGCCGAGGTCGTCGTCCCAGTTGGCGCTCCAGCTGATCTTCATCGGCTGCCCGCTGATCAGCGAGTAGGGCTGGGCGACCGGGGTGTGCTTGGTGAGCGGTGAGCTGACCAGCGTGTCGTAGTCGTAGGTCCAGGGCTCGTAGTAGTCCTGGATCGAGGGCATCGTCGGGCTGGAGAAGATGGTCGCGAGGTTCTTCAGCCGGCTGCCCGCGCGCAGCCGGAGCCGTCCGCGCTTGGTGAGCCGCCAGCCGCCCTGCCACCGCTCCTGGTCCTCGTAGGTGCGCGGATAGCCCTGCCCGGGGCGGGTTTCCACGTTGTTCCACCAGACGTACTCGACGCCGCTGCGGTTGGTCCACGCCTGCTTGCAGGTGACGCTGCAGGTGTGGCAGCCGATGCACTTGTCGAGGTTCATCACCATGGCCATCTGCGCCATGACCCTCATCGGTAGGTCACCTCCTGGCTGCGCCGGCGGATCACCGTGACCTCGTCACGCTGGTTGCCGGTCGGGCCGATGTAGTTGAACGCGTAGCAGAACTGGGCGTATCCGCCGATCAGGTGACTGGGTTTGACCAGCACCCGCGTCGCCGAGTTGTGGATGCCTCCGCGCTTGCCGCTCGTCTCCGACAGCGGGACGTCGATGACGCGGTCCTGCGCGTGGTACATGTACACCGTGCCCGGCGGCATCCGGTGCGAGACGACCGCGCGGGCGACGACGACACCGTTGCGGTTGACCGCCTCGATCCAGTCGTTGTCCTGCACCCCGATGGACTCGGCGTCCTGCGCGCTCATCCAGATGTTCGGGCCACCCCGGGACAGGCTGAGCATGAGCAGGTTGTCCTGGTACTCCGAGTGGATCGACCACTTCGAGTGCGGGGTCAGGTAGCGCACCGTCAGCTCCGCCCCACCGTCGCCGAGCTGCGGCTCGCCGAACAGCCGGTGCATGTCGAGCGGCGGCCGGAACGTCGGCAGCGCCTCACCCATCTCGTGCATCCAGTCGTGGTCGAGGAAGAAGTGCTGTCGCCCGGTGAGGGTGTGGAAGGGCTTGAGCCGCTCGATGTTGATGGTGAACGGCGAGTAGCGACGGCCGCCGTGCTCGCTGCCGGACCACTCCGGGGAGGTGATCACCGGCTGCGGACGGTTCTGCGTGTCCGCGAACGTGATCCGGTCCCCGCTGCGGTCGGCCGCGAGATCGGCGAGCTGGGTCCCGGTGCGCTGCTCGGCCTGGGTGAAGCCGGTCTCGGCGAGCCGGCCGTTGGTCGTGCCGGACAGCGCCAGGATGGCCTCGCACATGTTGCGGTCGGTCGCCAGTGACGGCCGGCCCGCACCGACCCCGTCGTGGACGGTGCCGTTGTGGCGGGCCAGCCAGCCGACCTCCTGCTCGGGGTGGAAGGTCACGCCCTTGGTCGTCATCCCGAGGGTGTCCACGAGGGGGCCCAGCGTGCGTACCTTGTCGAAGACCGCGCCGTAGTCGCGCTCGACGACGACGAGCTTGGGCATCGACACCCCCGGCACCGGCTCGCAGTCGCCGGCCTTCCAATCCCGAACCTCACCAGTCGGGTTGGCGATCTCGTCGACGGTGTCGTGCGTCAGCGGCACGGCCACCACGTCGCGCCGGGTGCCCAGGTGTCTCGCGGCCAGCTCGCTGAACGCCTTGGCGAGGTCGTGGAACGCGGTGAAGTCGGTGCGGGTCTCCCACGGCGGGTTGATGGCCGGGTTGAACGAGTGCACGAACGGGTGCATGTCGGTGCTGGACAGGTCGTGCTTCTCGTACCACGTCGCCGCGGGCAGCACGATGTCGGAGAACAGCGTGGTGCTGGTCATCCGGAAGTCCAGCGTCAACAACAGGTCCAGCTTGCCCTCGACGTCGCCCTCGCCCCGCTCGCGCCAGACCATGTCCTGCCCGCGGGAGCCCTCCGGCGCCTCCTCGGCACGGACGGCCGAGTCGGTGCCGAGCAGGTGCTTGAGGAAGTACTCGTTGCCCTTGGCCGACGAGCCGAGCAGGTTGGAGCGCCAAACCGTGAGCACCTTGGGGGCGTTGCCCGGGCCGTCCGGGTCCTCGGCCGCGAACCGCAGCCGGCCGGCCTTGAGCTCGTCGACGACGTGCTGCTTCGGGTCGACACCCTGCTCGTCCGCCTCTGCCACCAGGTCCAGCGGGTTGCGGTCGAACTGCGGGTAGGACGGCATCCAGCCCAGCCGCGCCGACAGCGCCAGGAGGTCGGCGGTCGACTTGCCCGCGAATCTGCCGTTCGCCAGGGCGGAGGTGAGTGTGGAGGCGGGGTAGGCGTCGTAGCGCCACTGGCCGGTGTGCAGGTAGAAGAACCCGGTGCCGATCATGTTGCGCGGTGGGCGGGACCAGTCGGAGGCGGCCGCCATCGTCTGGTAGCCGGTGATCGGGCGGACCTTCTCCTGGCCCACGTAGTGCGCCCAGCCGCCGCCGTTGACGCCCTGGCAGCCGGTGAGCGTGGTCAGCGTCAGGAAGGCCCGGTAGATCAGGTCGGAGTGGAACCAGTGGTTGGTGCCCGCGCCCATGAGGATCATCGACCGGCCACCGGAGTCGATGGCGTTCTGCGCGAACTCACGCGCGATGCGGGTGGCCTGTTTCGCCGGGACGGCGGTGATCTGCTCCTGCCACGCCGGGGTGAACGGCTCGGGGTCGTCGTAGCCCTCCGGCCACTCGCCGGGGAGGCCGTCACGTCCAACGCCGAACTGCGCCAGCAGCAGGTCGAACACCGTCGTCACCAGCGTGCCGCCGACCTCGCGCACCGGCACGCCCCGCGTCAGTGACCCGGCGGTGCCGTCGGGCTGGTCGAACCGCGGCAGCTCGACCGCGACCGCACCGGAACCGGCAGCGGCAGGCGAGCCGCCCGCGGAGGGCGAGCTCACGCCATACAGGCTGAGCGTGGGCTCCACGTCACCGAGCTGGAGGTTCCAGCGGCCCTCGCCCTCCTCGCCGTAGCGGAAGCCGAGCGAGCCGTTCGGCACGACGGGGCTGCCGTCGGCGTCGAGCAGGACGGTCTTGGACTGCGCGTTCTCGGTCTGGGCGGCCTCGCCGCCGAGGTCGGCCGCGGTGAGGAAGCGGCCGGGCACGTAGGAGCCGTCGCGTTCCTCGAGGGTGACCAGGAAGGGCAGGTCGGTGTAGCGCTTGACGTAGTGGTCGAACCGCTCCGTGCGCTGCTCGACGAAGAACTCCTTGAGGATGACGTGGCCCATCGCGAGCGCCAGCGCGGCGTCGGTGCCCGGGTGCGGGCGCATCCACTCGTCGGCGAACTTCGTGTTGTCGGCGTAGTCCGGTGAGACGACGACGACCTTCTGTCCGCGGTAGCGCGCCTCGGTCATGAAGTGCGCGTCCGGGGTGCGGGTGACCGGGACGTTGCTGCCCCACATCATCAGGTAGCCGGCGTCCCACCAGTCCGCGGACTCCGGCACGTCGGTCTGGTCACCGAAGACCTGCGGGGAGGCGACGGGCAGGTCGGCGTACCAGTCGTAGAACGACAGCATCGTGCCGCCGATGAGCTGGATGAACCGGGAGCCGACGGCGTGGGACACCATCGACATCGCCGGGATCGGGGAGAAGCCGGCGACCCGGTCGGGGCCGACCGTGCGGATCGTGTGCACGTGCGCGGCGGCCGCGATCTCGACCGCCTCCTGCCACGTCGCGCGGACCAGGCCGCCCTTGCCGCGCACCTGCTTGTAGCGACGGGCGCGCTCGGGGTCCGACACCAGGTCGGCCCACGCCTCGACCGGGTCGCCGCCGACGCGGCGCTTGGCCTCGCGGTAGAGCTCCAGCAGCGTGCCCCGGATGTAGGGGTAGCGCACCCGGGTGGGCGAGTAGGTGTACCAGGAGAACGCGGCGCCGCGGGGACAGCCGCGGGGCTCGTACTCCGGCCGGTCGCCGCCGATCGACGGGTAGTCGGTCTGTTGCGCCTCCCAGGTGATGATCCCGTCCTTGACGTAGACCTTCCACGAGCACGACCCGGTGCAGTTGACCCCGTGCGTGGAGCGGACCACCTTGTCGTGGCTCCACCGGTCGCGGTAGAAGGTGTCCGCGTCGCGCCCGCCGGTCTTGTGCAGGGTGCGCAGGTCGTTCGAGACCCCCTTGCGGAAGAACCGCGACGTCTTGAGGATCGCCTCGGTCACCTCGTCGTCGAGGGCCGCGGGCTGGCGTCGGTCGGTCGTGCGTCCGGTGGGCGTCGTGGTCACCGGGTGCTCCCTTCGGTCGACATTCCGGTGGTCGTCCCGTCGTCCGGGGACGAGGGGGACGAAGGCGGTGCGGTCGGCGGGCGGCCGAACACGCGCCACGTGAACAGGGCCAGGAGCAGGCTGGCCAGCGCGAGCAGCAGCAGCCCCCACAGGTAGTGGCCGGTCGCGTCGTAGAGCAGGCCCATCACCAGCGGCGGGACGAAACCGCCCAGGCCGCCGGCCGCCCCGACGACGCCCGTGACCGCCCCTACGGACGCGGCCTCGACGTGGGTGCCGACGAGGGCGAACACCGCGCCGGAGGCGCCGCCCAGCACGAGCGCGAGCCCGAGGAAGGCGACGGTGCTGGCCGGCAGCAGGTTCAGCCGGAACGCGGCGAGCGCGGCGAACACGGTGGCGCCGAGGAAGCAGACGACCAGGACCCGCGCCGGGCCGACCCGGTCGGACAGCCAGCCGCCGGCCGGCCGCGCGACCACGGCGAGGACGACGAACCCGGCCGTGCGCAGCGCCGCGTCACCGCGGGTGAGGCCGTAGCTGTTCACCAGGTAGGTCGGCAGGTAGACGCTGAACGCCACGAACCCGCCGAAGCCGAGGGCGTAGAGCAGGGCGAGCTGGAGCGTGACCGGGCGGCGGAAGGTGGCCAGCACCCCACGGCCGGCCGGGGCCGGGCGCGTCGGCGTGGCGCCCGTCGGCTGCGGGCGGGCTGGCGCGGGGCTGCGCAGCATCACCCACGACACGATCGCGAAGACGGCCAGGACGGCCGCCACGAGGAGGAACGGCGCCCCGCGCCCGAGGGCGGAGGCGATCTGCACGGTCGAGAACGACGAGATGGCGGTGCCGATGGTGCCGGCGCCGAAGACGCCGAGCGCGGTGCCGCGGCGTTCCGGCGGGTACCACCCGTTGACGAACGGCACGCCCACCGCGAACGCGGTCCCGCCGACACCGAGGAAGAACCCCCCGCCCAGCAGGGCCGGCAGGCTGTGCGCCGCGAAGCCGACGAACAGCACCGGCAGGATGGTGAGCGCACTGACGGCCGGGAACATCACCCGTGCGCCGAACCGGTCGGTCAGGGCACCGACCGGGATCCGTCCGAGCGAGCCCACCACCACGGGGACGGAGACCACGAGGGCCTGCTGGAAGCCGTCGAGGTGCAGCTCATCGGCATAGGTCGAGCCGAGCGGGCTGATGAGCGCCCAGGCCCAGAAGCAGACCGTGAACCCGCACGTCGCGAGCACGAGCATGCGGCCGGCGTCCCCCACGCGCGGCATCCACACCTCCCGGACTCGGACGTCGTCCGTGGCCGGGAGCGCCCCGGGAGGTCCACGAACGCGTTCTCGTGCTGTTGCAGTGGACGCTAGCCTGCCAGCACGTCACGGTCGAGGCATCCGGGACCTTGGTCCCGGTGTGTCGGTGGTCACCCTCCAGCGCTGCCGGACCCTCCGCCCGGCGCGTCGTCAGGCCCGCGGCGGACCGGTCACCGCCACGGCCCGTTGCGCGTTCACGGCACGCACCACGTTGCTGATGACGGCGACCAGCGGCACCGCGACGAACGCCCCGAAGATGCCGCCGACCAGCGCCCCGCCGGTGACGGACGTCAGCACCGCGAGCGGGTGCAGCGACACGGCCCGGCCGAGCAGCCAGGGGGTCAGCAGGTTGCCCTCGATCTGCACGGTGAGGAAGAGCGCGATGGCCATGACGATCGCCATGGTCGCCCCGTGCGTGACGAGGGCGACCAGCACGATCACCGCCCCGGCGACGAGGATGCCGACCATCGGGATCATCGACCCGAGGAAGATCAGCACGCCCAGGGGGACGACGAGCGGCATACCGGCGACCATGAGGATGATCACCATGGTGACCGCGTTCACCACACCCAGCAGCACCGAGAAGCGCATGTATGCCGTGAGCGTCACCCAGGCGACCCGCCCCGCGGCGGTGGCCCGCTGCTGCGCCTGCTTCGGGAACAGGCTCACGCACCAGCGCCAGATCGAGCCGTCGTCGAAGAGCAGGAACAGCGTCATGAACAGGCACAGCACCACACCGGAGATCACGCCGATCGCGGAGGTGGCGGTCTGGAACACCCCGGCGACGATCGTGCTCCGCTTGCCGCGGATGGTGCTGCCGAGGTCGGTGGTGTACTCGTCGACCTGCTTGGCGGGGATGTGCAACGGCCCGTCGACGAGCCAGTGTTGGATCGTGCCCGCGGCGTTCTGCAGCTGACCGGACAGGTCGGTCCAGCTCGAGGTGACCTGGATGACGACGAACCAGGTGGCCGCCACGATCGCGGTCACGCCCAGCACGAACACCAGCGTGGCGGCGAGCGGTCGCGGCAGTCCGAGACCGGTGAGGCGTGCGACCGCGGGTTGCAGCAGCGCGCAGATCATCACGGCGACGACGACGGTGATGGTGACCAGGCTGACCACGTTGAGCAGCCAGACCAGCACCCACAGGGCGGCGACCACCAGCAGGAAGCGCAGCGCCCAGGCGGCGGCGACGCGCATTCCCCAGCTGACGCTGTCGGAGGGCCGCAGCGGGCGCGGGGACGGGGCCCCTGGTGGGAGGCCGCCACCGGTGGCCGGCGACGTGGGTTCCACTGTGTGCGGGAGGGGTTCGTGCCCGTCCCCCCTCGCCGGGTTGGGGGCACCGGAGGGCTCGATCTCGTCGCCCCCGACCGACCTCCACAACCTCATGAGACGACTCTCGCAGGTTGGTGGTCGCGATGCGAGCCTCTCATGCGGTGTCCCCCGCGGCGGTCCGCCCGGCGGCCCGGCCGCTGAACAGGCAGCCGCCCAGGAACGTCCCCTCGAGGGAGCGGTAGCCGTGGACCCCGCCCCCGCCGAAGCCGGCCACCTCGCCCGCGGCATACAGGCCGGGGAACGCCGAGCCGTCGGGGCGCAGCGCGCGGGAGCCGAGGTCGGTCTGGAGGCCGCCGAGGGTCTTGCGGGTCAGCACGTGGAGCTTCACGGCCACCAGCGGGCCGGCGGACCGGTCGAGCAGGCGGTGCGGCGGTGCCGTGCGGATCAGCCGGTCGCCGCGGTAGGCCCGCGCGCCACGGATCGCCGTGACCTGCGCGTCCTTCCCGAAGTCGTTGTCCACCTCGTGGTCCCGAGCCCGGATCTGCCGCTCGAGCTCCGCGGCGTCGAGCACCGGCTCGTCGGTGAGCTGGTTCATCCCCCGGACGAGGTCGGACAGGCGGTCGGCGACCACGAAGTCGGCCCCGTGCCGCTTGAACGCCTCCACCGGTGCGGGTGCCCCCGGCCGGACGCGCGCCAGCACCTGGGTCCAGTCGCGGCCGGTCAGGTCGGGGTTCTGCTCCGAGCCCGAGAGGGCGAACTCCTTCTCGATGATCCGCTGCGTGAGCACGAACCACGAGTGGTCGTGCCCGGTCCGGCGCAGGTGCGCCAGCGTCCCCAACGTGTCGAACCCGGGGAACAGCGGAGGTGGCAGCCGGTGTCCGGTGGCGTCGAACCAGAGTGAGGACGGCCCCGGCAGGATGCGGATGCCGTGCCCCGGCCAGACCGGGTCCCAGTTCTGCACGCCCTCCACGTAGTGCCACATCCGGTCGCGGTTGACCAGGCGCGCCCCGGCCCGTGCGCCCGCCTCCAGCATCCGTCCGTCGACGTATGCCGGCACACCGGTGAGCATGCTCGCCGGCGGGGTGCCCAAGCGCTCGGGCCAGTGGCGGCGGATCAGGTCGTGGTCGGCGCCGATCCCGCCGCTGGTGACGACGACCGCCTGCGCGCGAGCGGTGAAGTCGCCGACGACCTCGCGGCTGCTGGCCTGTCCCCTGGGCTCGTCGACCGGGGCGAGGACGGAGCCGGCGACACCGGTGACGGTGCCGGCCTCGACGAGGATCTCGTCCACGCGGTGGCGGAAGAGCAGGCGCACCTGTCCCCGGGCGGCGGCCTCGCGCACCCGCCGCGCGAACGGCTCGAGCAGGCCGGGGCCGGTGCCCCACGTGATGTGGAACCGCGGCACGGAGTTGCCGTGACCGGTGGCGGTGCCGTCGCCGCGTTCGGCCCAGCCCACGACGGGGAAGAGCCGAATGCCCTTTTGCCGCAACCACGCCCGCTTCTCGCCGGCGGCGAACTCGACGTAGGCCTGTGCCCACCGGCGGGCCCAGTGGTCGGCACCGTCCGGAGCGTCCGCGTCGCGGTCGAACCCGGCGCTGCCCTCCCAGTCCTGCCACGCCAGCTCGACGCTGTCCCGGATGCCCATGCGCCGCTGCTCGGGCGAGTCGACGAGGAAGAGGCCGCCGAAGGACCACCACGCCTGACCGCCGAAGTTGCGCCACGACTCCTGGTCCAGGAGGGTCACCGATCGGCCGGCGTCGACCAGCTCGGCGGTCGCGACGAGCCCGGCGAGGCCGGCCCCGACGACGAGGACGTCGGCGTCCAGGGCGCCCGGGGCGTGGTGGACGGCCACGACGCTCAGAGCTTGCTGGAGCAGTAGGAGTGCAACTTGTCCGAGTCGGAGGTCAGCTGCGCACCGGAGACGTCCTTGCCCTGGTCGATGAGCGAGGCCATGACTCCCAGGTCGTGGACGACGTGGTCGGACAGCACCGTGAGCCGGTGGTCCTTGGCCCGGGTGGCGTTGTGCTTGACCGTGTCGGCGGCCTTGCGCAGGGTCGTCGCGGCGGCGGACAGCTGGTCACCAGATCCGGACGCGACGGCTGCGTTGTAGCTCTCGACCGCCGCGCTGAGGGTGTGGGTGCTGTCGACGCACGACGTGATGAGTCGCTGCCGCGCCGCGACCTGCTGCCGCTGCCGGGCGGCGGTCTTGCGCTGCTGAGTCTGCTGCTTGCCGGGGGCCGACGACGAGGCAGCCGACCGGCTGCTCGACGGGCTGCCGGCGGAGGCCGATGGTGCGGCACTCGAGGGCGGTGCCGTCGACGTGGTGGGAGCGCTGCTCGCCGGTGTGGACGACACGGAGCTGGGTGCGCTCGAGGAGGCGGCAGACTGCCCGCCGGACCCGCAGGCGGCGACGCCGCAGACGGCGACGAGCACGGCCGTCACAGCCGCGGCGGGGCGTCGAGGGGCGGTGGTCATGGCTGGGGGCTTCCTCACGTCGTCGCTCGTCGTCCTCGGGCGCGGCGTCGCCGCGACACCCGCTCCCGGGACTGTCGCCTTCCCCTCGCGACGCCTCGGCAAGGATGCCACCCGCGCCGACGGCCACCAAAACCGCATCCGGGACAAGGGACCAAGGACCCTGTCCGCCGCCGTCCCCCTGAGGTGTGATGGTTCCCGAGACGACAGGGCCGTAGGTGAGGAGGCCGGGAGTCAGCGGCAGGCGGAGCCGCGTCCCATCGCCACCGTCGTGGACGAGGAACCACGGCCCCGTCGTCTCGACCTGGGCAGGCCCGGGCGGCAACCTTTCTCGGGGGATGTCGCCCGGGCAGGCGCACGGTGCCGGTAAGGGCCTCAGCCGGGCAGGGTCCCCTCGTTGAAGCGTCGCGCGGCGTCCCTGCCGAAGGCGGTCACCCGTCGCAGCATCGTCGAGCCCAGGCCGTTGTCCGCCTCGCGGCCGGTGACCAGGGCACCGGGCCGGTCGCTCGGCCCGCCGGGGCCGGGCAGGAGCCGACCCATCACCGCGAGCAGCGCCACCGTGCTGCTGGGGGCGACACCGTGCACGCGGGTGGCCACCTTGGCCAGCGGCGTGAGGAGCAGCACCCGGCGTCGCTGCCGGATCGCTCCGACGATCCGCCGAGCGGCCCGCTCGGCATCCATCGCCACCACGGGGACGCCCGCGCCCAGCGAGAACCATGCGTACTCCAGGCCGTGCTGACCGCCGAACGTGGCGTTGAGGTGGGACCCGGTCCGCATCAGCCCGGGCACGATGGTCGTCACGGTCACCCCGGAGCCGGCGAGCTCGGCGCGCAGCCCCTCGAACCAGCCCACGGCGGCGAACTTCGCTGCGCTGTACGGCAGCAGGTGCGGCACCGCGACCTTGCCACCGATGGAGGTGATGGTGGCGATGCGACCGTGCCGCCGCTGGCGCATCGCGGGCAGGACGGCTCGGGTGAGGTGGAACGGACCCCAGAACATCACGTCCATGGCCCGGGCATAGTCCTCGTCGGAGAGCGTCTCCTCCGGCGCCACCTGGATGATCCCCGCGACGTTGACGAGCACGTCGACCGCGCCGAGCCGCTGCTCCACCTCGGCGACCAGCCGGTGGACCTGCTCGCGGTCGGAGACGTCACACACGAACGTCTCCACCTCGAGCCCCTCCTCGGCCAGCTGCTCGCGGGCCCGCTGCAGCTCCTGCCGGTCGCGGGCGCAGATCGCCACCCGCGCACCCGCGCGCGCCAGCTCCCGGGCGAGGAGCAGCCCCAGCCCTCGGGAGGCCCCGGCGACCAGCGCCACCTCGCCGTGCAGGTCGTCCTTGCGGAAGGCGGCCACGCCGACCGCACCGGCGAGCGCCGCGCCCACCCCGGCCCCCACTCCGAGCGCTGGGCCGAGCGGCCCCCGCCCCGCCCGTCGGCTGCCGCGCCTGGTCCTTGTCATGGTCGCCGATTCTGCCCTTGGCCCGCCGTCCCCGCACCCGAACGGCACACCCGCGCAGCAGGCCCGCGCACACCGGGCCCGGTCCCGGGGATCACGCACACCCCCAACCCGCCGACCCGCACACCGGGCCCGGTCTCGGGGATCACGCACGCCCCTTGGCGCGGTCGATCAGTCCGGCGGCTGGACCGGGAAGTCGATCTGGGGAAGCGGCTCGGCGTTGGCGACCCAGCGCAGTGCGCCGGTCGCGACGTGCCCCGCCCAGCGGGCAGGGAGGTGCGGTGGCCGGCGCAGCCCGAGCAGCTCGATCGCCCACGACGGCAGCGAGTCGACCGCCGCCGCCCCGAGGGCCCGGTAGACCGTGGTCGCGAGCGGCGACAACGGGGTCTCGTGCAACAGGAACTGCGCGACGTCCCGGGCAGCAGGTGTCCCCTCCAGCTCGGGCCGGAACTCGGCCAGGGCCGCCTGCAACCCGGCCACCGTCGTCGGCACGTCGTCGGCACCGAGGCGACGCGCGACGTGGGCTGACTGCGCGACATACCCGTCCTCCTCGGCGGCACTGAGGTGACGCTGCCCGTAGAGCCGGTGCGCCGTCAGGAAGCTGTCGATCTCGGCGACGTGCACCCACCGCAGCAGGTGCGGGTCGTCCGCGCGGTAGGTCCGGCCGTCCGGCGCCGTGCCGGAGATGCCGGCGTGCAGCTTGCGCACCCGCTCGATCGCGTCCTCGCCGCGCCGGATGGTGCCGAAGGTGGTGTCCGCGAGGAAGGTGCTGGTGCTGGCCAGCCGTCCCCAGGGGTCGCTGCGGAAGCCGGAGTGGTCGACGACGGCGGCCATGGGCAGCGGGTGCAGCGACTGCAGCAGCAGGGCGCGGAGTCCGCCGACATACATCGAGGCGTCGCCCTGGACGCGGCGGACCGGGGCATCCCGGGGGAACCAGCGCGGGCCCCGCTCACCATGGATGTCGTCGCGCGCGCTGACCCCGCGTTGGCCGGCGACCCGCTCGAAGAGCCGCTCGGCGAGACGTGCCCGCACGGCATGAAGGGGATCCACCCCTCCAGTGTCGGTGATCGGCACGGATTCTCGTCCACCACTCGCGCTCCGCCGTGATCGCGAGCACACTGGAAGGGAGGAATCGAGGTACTCATGCGACTGACCACCAGACACGCCACCCGATCGCCCGAGCTCGTGCCCGTCCTCAGTGCGGGCAAGCACCGCAACCCGCGACGTGGAGCCTGCTTCATGGAGTTTGCCTCCTACCTCGCAGGGGAGCGCTGGAGCGACCACCCCAACTGCACCCACCCGCTGCTGGCGCAGCTGGCCCGGTGCGTGAACGACTGCATCGGTGACGACTTCCGGGGCACCCTCGTCCCGCACATCCCGTCGGTCATCGGCGTGACCGGGGACGACCCCCGGGTCGACGTCGAGCTGGCGCTGCGCGCGGCGACGACGGCCCTCCCGGTGGCTCCGCACTCGAGGCAGGGCGTCATCGCCATCGGCATCCTCTCGGGCGAGCGGATCCTGGCCATCCTCGAGGGTCGCCCCGAGGACGACCTTCGCCCGGAGGCCGAGGAGGCGCTGCGCAACGCCCCGGAGGCGGCACGGTGGGCCCGGCAGTTCGGTGCACCGGCCAAGGTGTCGGTGCGCAACTTCTGCCGCAACGCCGCCCCGTGCATCGTCCAGGTCAGCGTCGAGGGCATCGCCGAGGCATGCATCCCGCACCCCGAGCAGATGCTGGTCGACCTGCTCACCGGGTCGATCGGGCAGTGCCGCGAGATGTGCGGCGCGACCGAGGAGCCGGCCCACCGGGTGCCCGGTGTCGAGCCCGTACGCACCGCCGACCGGGCGGAGCGGCCGAGCTCGCTGCCGACCCAGCGCTGAGCGACCACCCCATCACCGAGCGGCCACCGGCCGACCGCTGACAAGCCGCTGACCTCGGCCACGGAGACGTGAGCACCCTCCTCCTGCTCGCGGCGTTGTTGGCCGGGGTCATCGGCCTGCACCCTCTCGCAGACCTCGTCCGGGTCCCGCCGCAGGTCCTGCTCACCATCTACGGACTGCTGCTGGCCGTCCCGTCGTGGGCGCCGACCCTGCAGCTGGACCCCCACCTCATCCTCCCGGTCGTCCTGCCTCCGTTGCTGTTCGCGGCGACGCAGCGCACCAGCGGCCGGGAGTTCCGCGACCGCGCCGTCCCGGTCCTCACCCTCGCGGTCGGCCTCACCGTCGCCACCGCCGGCCTGGTGGCGGTCGCGGCGCACCTGCTGGGACTGGACTGGGCCGCCGCCTGGATCCTCGGCGCCGTCGTCTCCCCACCGGACCCGGTGACCGCGACCTCCGTGGCCCGGCAGCTGCGACTGCCGCAGCGGCTCGTCACGGTCCTGGAGGGCGAGGGCCTCTTCAACGATGCGGCGGCGATCGTGCTCTACGCCACCGCCGTGGCCGCCGCCAGCGGCAACACCTTCACGTGGAGCGGCAGCACGGTCCGGCTGGTGCTCGCCGTCGTCGTCGGCACCGGGCTGGGCATCGCGAGCGGCGTGCTCGTGCGCCTGGCCCTGCGGTGGCTGCACCATGCCGCCCCCGAGACGACGCTGACCGTCGTGACGCCGTTCGCCGCCTACCTCGGCGCCGAACACCTGCACGGCTCAGGGGTGCTCGCGGTCGTCGCGTTGGGGCTCACGCTGCGCAGCCACCGGCGCACCCGCATCACCGCCGAGGGGTGGCTGCTCGGTCGCGCCGTCTGGCAGTACATCGACTTCCTCATCAGCAGCCTCGTCTTCGCCCTGCTCGGCTACCAGTTCACCTCCGTGCTGTCCCAGCGGACACCGGGCACGCGCGTCCTCCTGCTCGCCGGGGTCGTGATCGCGGTGGTGATCCTGTTCCGCCCCGCCTGGATGTTTCCCTCCGCGCGCCTGGGGCGTGTGGTGGAGCGCCGGGAGGACCCCACCTCCCGCAGCTGGCGCGACTCCGCGGTCGTCTCCTGGGCCGGTATGCGCGGAGTCGTCACCGTGGCCACCGCCCTCGCCCTGCCCCTGACCACCGAGACCGGGGATCCCTTCCCCTCCCGCAACGACATCGTCGTGGTCGCCTTCCTCTGCGTGTTGACGACGCTGGTCGTCCAGGGGCTCAGCCTGCCCCTGCTCGTGCGCCGGCTCGGCGTGCGCGCCTCCGGGTCGGCGCTGGCCGAGGTGAACGCGCTGCGCCACCGCGCCGCCGACGCCGCGCTGAACCGGCTGCGTCGCGACGTCGAGGACGGCGTGCCGGACCCGGTGAGGCGCGCCGCGATCCAGCAGTACGAAGGATTCATCGCTGCGCGTGAGGCCGTGGCCGAGGTCCACGCCGAGGAGGACGAGAAGCAGATGACCGAGCAGTTGCAGACGCTGCTCAACCGCGGGCTGGAGGCGGAGCGGGAGTTCGTCCACCGCGCCAGGATGGCCGGGGAGGTGAGCACCGAGGCGGCCGACGAGGTGCTGAGCGACATCGAGGCCCGCGCCGTGCGGGACTTCGGTTGACGACGACGCGGGCGTAGAAACCGTTGTTGCTGGTGGTGGGGGAGCCCTGGTTCCCCCACCACCAGCAACGGTCAGTCGGCGCGGCGCCGGCCGAGGACGAAGTAGGCGAGCGGCATGGCGCCGAAGCAGTTCACCACCGTGATCGCCAGCGCCCAGCGCCACTTGGGGCCGCGGACCTCGCCGGCCGGGCGCCGCTTCAGGTCCGCCAGCGCCACCGCCTTGAGCGTCCCCTCGGCCACCATCCCGGCGAGGAGCAGCCGGCGGGTCCGCTCGCTGAGGTCGCTCCACGTCCGCTTGGCCATCGCCATGTCCTCTCTGCTCGTCCGTGTGGGCGTCAGTGCGCCACCCCCGTCGCGCCCATGATGCCGTCTTCCCCGGCCCCGCGGTGGCGGTTCAGCCGCCGAGCGGGAAGGTCGCCACGGTGTCGTAGCGCGGCTTGCCGTGCGGGCCCTGGCCGAGGTGGGACTCGATGAGGGCCAGCTCGGACACCGTCCACGTCGGCCCGCGGTAGGCATCGAACACCCGCAGCCAGCGCGTCAGGTCCTCGCCGTGCCGCAACCGGGCCAGGGTGAGGTGCGGGTGGAACCGTCCCCCGTCGACGTCGGCACCCGCCTTGCCGGCGGCCGCCCGGGCACCGGTCGCGAGGCGGCGCAGCTCCTCGGCGCCCTCGTCGTCCCCGCAGTCGACGCCGGCCCACAGCACCTTGGCCGCACCCGGGTGGGGGAAGGCACCTGCGCCGGCGAGCCGGCATACCCACGGGGTGCGGCGCTTGGCGGCGCGCTCCAGCCGCTCGGTGAGGTCGTCGAGGCGACGCTCGGGCACGTGCGCCATGAAGGCGAGCGTGACGTGCCACTGCTCCGGGAGCGTCCAGCGCAGCGAGCTGTCGACGGCCTGCCGCGGCTCGAGGAACTCGGCGAGGTCCTCCACCGCCTCGGCGGCCGGGGTGATCGCGGCGAACATGCGCATGCTCCAGACTCTGCCCCATGGCTGCGCACGTGTCGCCCGAGAATCCCTCGGCAGCAGGCCACCCGCTCCTGCTCACGGTGGGCCACGGCCGGCTGGACCGTACCGAGCTCGCCGACCTGTTGCGCTCAGCGGGCGTGCAGGTCCTCGTCGACGTGCGCCGCTACCCCGGCAGCCGCGGGAACCCCGACGTGCGGCGCGACGCCCTCGCCGCCTGGCTGCCCGAGGCCGGCCTGGTCTACCGCTGGGAGGAGCGGCTCGGTGGGCGACGGAACCTGTCCGTCGAGGCGGACCGCAACTCTCCCGACACCTGGTGGCGCGTGGCCCAGTTCCGGGGGTATGCCGGGTGGTCGCGTTCCGCGGAGTTCCACGCGGCGCTCGCGGAGGTCCTGGAGCTCGCCGCGGCGCAGCGGGTCGCCGTCATGTGCAGCGAGAGCGTCTGGTGGCGCTGCCACCGGCGCCTCGTCGCGGATGTGGCCACCCTCGCCCACGGCGCCGACGTCCGGCACCTGATGCACGACGGCGCCCTGCGCGAGCACCCGGTCGCCGAGGGCGCCCGCCTCGCGGCCGACGGAACCGTCGTCTGGGACGGTGCGTGACCGGCATACTCGCCGTCAGGGGCCGGACACGGGAGGTGGGCGCCACGACCGATGGGAGCGGCCACCGCGGACACGAGGAGGTGCAGCGTGCGGATCGTCGTCGCGCTCGGGGGGAACGCGCTGCTGCGACGTGGGCAGGTGCCCGACGCCGACGCGCAGCGGGACAACATCGTGACGGCCGTGCACGCGCTCGCGCCGCTGGAGGCCGACCACGAGCTGGTGATCACGCACGGCAACGGACCGCAGGTGGGCGTGCTGGCGATGGAGAGCGCGGCGGACCCGCGGCTGACCGCGCCGTACCCGTTCGACGCGCTGGGGGCGCTGACCCAGGGGTTGATCGGCTACTGGCTGCTGCAGTCGCTGCAGAACGCGCTGCCGCACCACCGGGTCGCCAGCATCATCAACCAGACCCTGGTGGATGGGGGCGACCCGGCGTTCGAGGATCCGCGCAAGTTCGTCGGCGAGGTGTATGACGAGGACGAGGCCAAGCGGCTCGCGGACACCTACGGCTGGCAGGTGCGTCCGGACGACGGGGGCTGGCGGCGGGTGGTCGCCTCGCCCCGTCCGCTCGCGGTGGTCGAGTCGGACCTGATCCGTGACCTGTTGGCGACCGGGACGCTCGTCGTGTGCGCCGGCGGTGGCGGCGTGCCCGTGGTGCGCGACGCCATCACCGGGGACCTGCGCGGGGTCGAGGCGGTCGTGGACAAGGACCTGACGGCGGCCCTGCTCGCCGAACGGATCGGGGCAGACCTGCTGCTCGTGCTCACCGACGTGCCGGCCGTGATCCGCGGCTACGGCACCGCCGACGCCACCCCGATCCGGCAGGCGGCCCCGGCCCAGCTGCGGGCCGAGGACTTCGCCAGCGGATCGATGGGGCCGAAGGTCGACGCGGTCTGTCGGTTCGTCGAGCGGACCGGCAAAGCGGCAGCGATCGGGCGGCTGCAGGACGCGGTGGCCGTGGCCGGGGGCTCAGCCGGGACGCTCGTCCGTCGCTGAACCGGCGAGTTCGGCAAGCTCCGGGTGCCGCGGAAGGTGCACGAGGTCGAGCACCGCGGCCGCGCCGCTGCCGTCCGCCGCGACGAGCTTGAGGGTGCAACCGGAGTGCCGCAGCGAGTCCGCCATCTCGTGGAGGACCTGCACCCCGGAACTGGCGAGGTGGGTCACCTCGTTCAGCACGACGACGAGGTCGCGGGTGCAGCCGCGCGAGCTCTGCTCCATCCGCACCTTGAGGTCTGGAGCGGTGCGCACGTCGACCGGGCCACGGACGATGAGCGTGCTGCGGTGACCGAGCTCCTCGTCCACCTCGAAGGGCGTGGCGGGACGCACCCGGCGGGTCCGTGCCGTCGTGGACAGGAAGTCCGCCTCGTGGTGGATCTTCTGGTAGATGTCGACCCGCGTCCCGGAACTGTCGTGGGAGACGTGCAGGTCGTCGGCGAAGTGGGCCACGATGCCCAGGCCACGGCCGCGGTAGGCCGACGTCATCGAGATCGCGTCCTGTTCGCGCCACTGGCCCTGGTCGATGACGGTGCAGCGGACCAGGCCGTCGCGCTGGAGGCCGAGGACGACCTCGATCGGTCCGCTGCGACCGCCGTAGCCGTGCTCGATGCTGTTGCTGACCACCTCGGTGGCCGCCAGCTGCAGGTCCAGCTGGTCCTCGGCCGTCGCGCCCAGACCCTCCAGCCAGTCGCCGATGTGGTCCCGCAGCTCACCGAGCTCGCCCACGTCACCGGAGAGGTCCAACCGCAGCTCGGGTCGGACCTTCGTCCGGCGGGCGAGCAGCGTGGTGACGTCGTCGGAGGCCTCCTCACGCATCTGGGCACGGACGAGGGAGCGCAGGAAGCGGTCGTTGTCCTCCGCCCGCTCGGTCGGTGGCGGGGCGCGCCGCGCGAGCCGCTCGGTCGTCCCGCGGAGTCGTTCGACGCACTCCGACATCACCTCACCGGGGCGCTCGACGAGCCCGTCGGTGTAGAGCAGCACCGCCTCACCGATGTCGACCTGGTCGGTCTGCACGGTCACCTGGGGCGGGCTCCCCGTCCCCAACGGTGAGTTCTCGTGGCCCGGTAGCGCCCGCACGGAACCGCTACGGCTGATCACCATGGGGGGCGGGTGCCCCATGCTCACCCAGCGCAACCGGCCGGTGGCCGGCCCGATCGCGGCCACGGCGAGGGTGGTCCCGCGCGCGGCCGGGGTGCGCCGGGCGTACGCGTCGGCCTGCCGCACCGTGAGACCGAGCTCGTTCGTGGCCAGCAGCAGCTCGGAGACGACGACCCGCAGCTGGCCCATGACGGCCGAAGCGGCGACGCCGTGGCCGACCACGTCGCCGACGATGAGCGCCAGCCGTCCGTCGGGCATCGGCACCGCGTCGAACCAGTCCCCGCCGGCCTCCTGCTGCCGCTCCGCCACCGAGTAGCTCGCGCTGAGCTGCACCTGCGGGACCACCGGAAGGGATCCCGGCAGGAGCGCGTGCTGCAGGTGGCGGATGACCCCCAGGGCGTTGGTGGCGCGGTCAGCCGACTCCTCGGCCTCCTCCTGCGCCCGCTGGCGTGCCGCCACCTGCGGGGAGATGTCGTAGGAATGGGCGATGACGCCGCGGATGCTGCCGTCCGGGTCGCGCCACGGCCCCATGGCGAAGACGAGGGTCAGGTCCTGCGGTTCCCCCGACGGCGTCCGGACCCGGCCGTGCCACTCGTAGCCGAACTCCGGCTCCCCCGTCGCCAGGACCCGATCCAGGTACTCGAACGCGTCGAAGCCGTCCAGCAGGTCCACCGACTCCCGCAACGGCTTGCCCTCGATGTCCCCCAACAGCCGCCGCGTCGTGTCGCTCAGGTAGCAGACCCGGTGCTCCTGACCTTCGGTGACCAGCGCCATGGACGGAAACTGCCGCAGCAGGGACTCGGAGTCGGGACCGCCGGCGGACGCGGGCACGACAGGACCTCCTCCCTGCGGAGTGTGACCGGTCTCCCCGCACCGCACGGAGAGCCACCCCGATCGTGCAGCGTCAGCCGATCACCCGCAACCGGCCACGCGGATCCATGCCGCGGAGGGCCCGGCGGACGGCCGGTGAACTGCGCCCGACCACGAGTTGCCCACCGCCCTGTTCGAGCCGGTCGGCGACGGCGAGGAGGGCGGTGAACGCTGCGGCACCGAAGTGGTGCAACCGGGACAGGTCGAGCAGCACCCGTTGGTGCGACTTGCGCCCCCCGGGCGCGAGCCGCAGGAGCTCACGCTCCAGTCGGTCGGTCACGTCGGAGTCGACCGAGCCGGAGACGACGATCCACGTCCCCCGAGCGTCGATGTCCACGACCTGGACCTCGAGCGGCCGACGTCGTCTCAGCATGCGAGCAACGTCAATCGCATCCGCATGGTGCGGCCGGACCGGGGTACCGGAACGCAGTGACCCCAGCACCGAACGTCGCTGTTCCACCTGGTGCATCGACGCGGCCGCCAGATCCCGCAGCCGGGCGAGCTGCTCCTCCGTAGGGGATTGTGGCCGGACGTCCATGACCGCGAGGGCCCCCAGGCAGTGACCGCTGGGAGCGATCAGCGGGGCCGCCGCGAAGAACCGGACGCCGTGCTCATGCACCAAGGGGTGGTTCGGAAACTCCCTGTCACCGCCGAGATCGGAGACCGCGAAAGGGTCCTCGTGCAGGAACCGCTCGAGTGGCACCGTTCCGCGCCGGGGCATCTGGCGCTGCTCGCCCACCCCCACCGCAGCCTTGAACCAGATCCGCTCCTGGTCGATGAACCCGAGAACGGCCATCGGGCAACCGAGCTCACGCGCGGCCTGCGCCACCAGCGCATCGAAGGGACGGCTGCGCGCCGTGTCGAGGATGTGGTAGCTGCGTAGGGCTTCCACCCGCGCCGCTTCATCGGTGTTCGCCCGGAGGTCCATGACCAACGTCAACTTCGCCTCACCTCGGATTCCGCCCCGAATCGTGATCCAATCGTGGCCTACCCGGTGGCGGCCCCTTCAATCCTCTTGTCCGAGCATCGTATTGCCCGACGTCGGCCGCAAGTCGAGCCGCGAGACACGCCGTGTCGGCCGGTTTCGGCCTTTGACCTTCCGCGGTCGGCCCCCTACGGTCAAACGCCCAACGACAGACAGCAACCGGGGTGTGGGTGGCGGGCACGTACCGCTGTCGCGCGCCCAGCGGAGGGCGCACACACATGCCGATTCGACGACAGCACGACCACCAGCAGGGCACCCGGACGGGAGGGCGCCGCTGGCGGGCGGCCGCGATCGGTGCCGCCGGGGCGCTTGCGCTCTCGGCGTGCGGGGGCGGCGGGGCGCAGAGCGCGAGCGGTGGCTCCCTCATCAAGAAGGACACCCTCACCGTGGCGATGAGCGGACAGTTCCGTCCGTTCAGCTTCCACGAGAACGGCAAGCTCACCGGCTTCGACTACGACATCGGCCAGGCGATCGCCCAGCAGATGGGCCTGACGTATGCGCCCAAGACGGCGGAGTTCGACAGCTTGATCCAGGGCGTCCAGAGCAACCGCTACGACGTGATCATCGGGTCGATGACCCCGACCCCCAAGCGTGAGAAGGCGGTCGACTTCACCAACGGCTACTACAGCTCCGGCGCCCAGATGTTCGTGCGCAAGGGCAGTGACTGCACGGACCCGGCACAGATGCAGAACCCCACCATCGGTGTGGCCCGCGGGACGACCTACCAGGACTACCTGTCCGACCAGAAGTGGGTAGGTGGCACCAAGACCTACGCCTCGGACGTGACCGCGCTCGTCGACCTGTCCAAGGGCCGGATGGACGGGGTCGTGACCGACCAGCTCGTTGGTCTGTACCAGATCAAGAAGACCGGTCGAGACCTGAAGACCTGCGGCAACCCGCTCTACACCGAGTCCCCGGCCTTCGCGTTGAAGAAGGGCAACGACGGGCTCAAGAAGGACCTCAACAGCGCGCTCGCCGCGATCAAGAAGGACGGCACCTACAAGAAGCTCAGCGTGAAGTGGTTCGGCCAGGACATCTCCTCCTGACCCGGGGGAGCTGACTCCACACCGACGACATGGACTTCATCAAGGCGCTCTTCGACAGCTGGCCGCTGTTCCTGCAGGGCATGGGGATCACCCTCGCGCTGTCGGTCGTCTCCCTGCTCATGGCCGTGCCCGGCGGCGCGCTCGTCGCCTGGCTGGCCATGAGCCGCATCGCTCCCCTGCGGTGGCTGGCGACTGCCTACATCGGCCTGGTTCGCGGCACCCCCCTGATCACCCAGATCTTCGTCCTCTACTTCGGACTCACCGGCCTGTTCCTGCTCAGCGGCTTCTGGGCCGCCTCGATCGGGCTCGCGTTCCACAACTCGGCCTACATCGCGGAGATCTACCGCTCCGGCTTCCAGGCGGTGCCCGCGGGTCTCACCGAGGCCTCCCGGTCCTTGGGGATGAGCCGGGTCAAGACCCTCCGCCGGGTACGGGCTCCGTTGGCGGTGCGAACCATGCTGCCGGCGCTGGGCAACCAGTTCATCATCGCCGTGAAGGACTCCTCGCTGGCCGCGTTCGTCACGGTGGAGGACCTGCTCTGGCACGCGCGGTCACTGGTGGACTCCACCTACCAACCGCTGCGCTACTACATCATCGTCGCCTTGTACTACCTCGTCATCGTGCTGATCCTGACCTTCCTGGTGAACCGCCTGGAGTTCCGGCTCAGCAGGCACCGGAGGGCCGCCAGATGAGCACGCACACCGCCGCACGGCCGGAACCGTCGGACACGAGCACGGGTCCGCTGGTCCAGATGCGCGGGATCCACAAGCGCTTCGGCAGCAACGTCGTGCTGGACGGGGTCGACCTCGACGTGGACCAGGGCGAGGTGGTGGTGCTCATCGGCCCGTCCGGGGCGGGCAAGAGCACACTGCTGCGCTGCGTCAACGGCCTGGAGACCATCCAGGGCGGGACCATCCACGTCGCCGGGGAGGAGCTCGTCCACGACGAGCAGCACCTCAACCGGCTGCGGGCGCGCATCGGGATGGTCTTCCAGCAGTTCAACCTGTTCCCGCACATGACGGTGGTCCAGAACATCACCATGGCCCAGCAGGACGTGCTCGGGCGCTCGGCGCAGGAGGCGCGGGAGCGGGCCACCCGGCTGCTCGACCGGGTCGGGCTGGCGGAGAAGGCGGAGCAGTACCCGGACCACCTCTCGGGGGGCCAGCAGCAGCGGGTGGCCATCGCCCGGGCCCTGGCGATGGACCCGGCGCTGATGCTCTTCGACGAACCGACGTCGGCACTGGACCCGGAGCTCGTGGGCGAGGTGCTGCACGTCATGCGGGACCTCGCCGGCCAGGGCATGACGATGATGGTGGTCACGCACGAGATGCGGTTCGCGCGCCAGGTCGCGCACCGGGTGGTGCTCATGGCCGACGGCGGGATCGCCGAGCAGGGCAGCCCGGAGGAGGTGCTCTCGCACCCGCGCAGCGAGCGCGGTCAGGCGTTCCTGCACCAGCTCGAGGGCGACTGAGTCAGGCGTCGAGCAGCCCCCGGTCGCGTGCCACGGCAGCGGCCTCGGTGCGGCCGCGAGCGCCGAGCTTCGCGAGCACGTTGGACACGTGGACGCTGACCGTCTTGGGGCTGATGAACAGCTGCCGGGCGATCTCGCCGTTGCTGCGCCCCTGGGCGACGAGCCCGAGGATCTCCCGTTCGCGCGCGGTCAGGGTGGCAACGGGCGACCTGACGCGGGCGCCGCTGCGCACGGCCGCTTCTCCCGCGGCCCGCAGCTCGGCGAGCAGCGGAGCCGCACCCAGCCGGTGCGCGGTGGCGCGCGCCTCGTCGCCGACCGCCCGGGCCTGCACCAGGTCACCACCGGCACGCAGCACGGCGGCGAGCCGTGCTTGGGACCGCGCGCGCTCGTAGACGTTCGCGTAGCTGGTGAACCGCTCCACGCTGGCGCGCCAAGCCGTCACGAGCTGCGCCGCGTCGGGACTGTCGAACCCGCGGCCGTCGACGCCCGCGACCCATCGCAGCCGCAGCCACTCCGCGTCGAGCCGCGCCAGCCACGCAGCCGACTCCGGCCCCAGGTCCGCCGGGACGCCGGTGGTGGTCGGCTCGGACGCGCCACGCTTCTCGGGTGCGGGCTCGACACGCGTCTCGGGTGTGGCGCGCGCAGTCGCCGCCGCCCGTCGGCCGGCCTCCCACAGCCGCTTGCCGCAGGCCACCAGCTCGGCGCGACGCTCCGTCGTCGCGGTGGCAGCGGCCGTGCTCAGGTGGGCGAGCAGCACGGCGGACAACCGGATTCGTGCCTCGAAGGACGGCCGCCACTGCCGTTCCAGCAGGCCGACGAGGTCGTCGTGGAGGCGGATGGCGGCGTCGACGTCACCGTCGGCCGCGAGCAGGTCCATCATCGGGCCGCCGGAGACGGTGCCGATGAAGCCGTCGACCTCCCACCAGGGCCGCAGTCCCGCGAACCCGGACAGCGCGGACCGGTCCCCACGGCCCGCGGCCACCGTCAGCGCCACCGCGTCCAACATGGCCTGCGAGATCGGGGGCGGTGACTCCGCGCGGACGTCGCACAGCGACAGGGTGGCGTCCCAGTCCCCCGACTCGTAGGCCGCCAACGCGCTGCGGACGCGCGCCTCGACGGCATACGGCGCCCAGCGCTGCCCCAGCTGGCGGCCGCGTTCGGCCGCCCGCCCGAAGACCTCCCGGGCAGCGGCGAAGTCGCCCTGCTGGTGGTGGAGGATGGCCAGGTAGTAGAGCGACCGCAGCTCCACGAGGTGGTGCCGGCCGTGGCTGTCGGTGATGAGCTGCTCATAGGTGCGGCGGGCCTCGTCGGGGTCGGTCCGCGACCGCATCTTGGCCATCATCGCGTGCAGTTCGGCACTGATGCGGTCCCCGCCCGCGCCGGGGACACGGCGCCCGGCCTCCTTGGCCTCCGCGGCCCAGCGCAGGGCCTCGTCGTCCCGGCCGCGGTCGACCAGTGCCTGCACGTGCGCCAGGAGGACCCGGGCCCGCAGCACCGTGGGCGGTTCGGGCGGCACCAACGTGACCGCCTCCTGCGTGGCCGCGAGCAGGTCGTCCTCGACGTCGAGCACCCGGGCGGCGTCGGCGAACGTGGCGAGCAACGCGGCACGCGACTCGCCGGCGGCGTCGTCCGTGCAGGACAACGCCTCCTTGAGGAGGGCGACTGCCTGGTGGGAGCGACCGGCTGCGACGGCGGCGTCGGCAGCCCGGATGGTGAGGTCGGCCCGGTCGACCTCGGGGGACTCGGCGGCCTCGCGCAGGGACGTGGAGTCGAGCAGCTCCAGCGCCCGCTGGTAGTGCCGCAGCGCCTCGTCGGGGCCACCGACGGCGACCGCCTCGTCACCGGCGCGGATGCTGGCGGTCAGCGCCGTCCCCACGTCGCGGGCCCCCTTGGCGTGCCGGGCGAGCTCGGCGGCTGCGCCGGCGCGCGTCGCCTCCCGGAAGGCCTCGACGTAGGCGGCATGGATGCGCACCCGCTCGCCCGGGAGCAGGTCGTCGTAGACGGCCTCGCGCAACATGGCGTGGCGGAAGGTGTAGCCACTCTCGTGCGGGACCAGCACGTTGGCGTCGACAGCGGCGCGCGCGGCGTCGTCGAGCTCGGTGGGGCTCAGGCCGACGACGCGCAGGAGCAGCTCGTGGGGCACCGAGCGGCCGGCGGCCGAGGCGACCCGCACGAGCTCCCGCGCGGCGGGATCGAGCTGGTCCACGCGGACCAGCAGCAGCCGGGACAGGTCCTCCGGGATGCCGCCGTGGGACAGGGTGGCCGCCGCGACCAGCTCCTCGGCGTAGAAGGCGTTGCCCTCGGCCCGGGACACCACGGTGCGCACCGCCGGCTCGGGCAGGCCCTCTCCGCGCAGCAGGCGCACCAGCTCGGCGACGTCGTCGTCGGCGAGCGGGCCGAGCTCGAGCCGGGCCACCCCGGGCAGCCGGCTCCAGGCCGCCACCATGCCCCGCAGCGGGTGGCGGCGGTGCAGGTCCTCGCTGCGGTAAGACGCGGCCACGACGACGCGCGCCCCCAGCCCCCGGCCGAAGAGGTAGCCGATGAGGTCGCGGGTCGACTGGTCAGCCCAGTGCAGGTCCTCGAGCACGACGAGCACCGGCGCGCGGCCGGCGATCGTGTCGAGCGCGGCGCGGACGGTCTCGAACAGGGCCGCCCGGTCGACGTGGTCGGTGCTCGCCGGCGCCGCAGCCGGGCTCGGCAGGATGCGCGCGAGCAGCGGGTGGTCGGCCAGGAGCGCGGTCACGGTGTCGGGTGCGTCGGTCTGCAGGCGAGCGAACGCCTCCCGGAACGGCAGGTACGACAGGGCCTGGTCGGCCAGGTCGAGGCAGTGGCCGACCAGCACCTGCCATCCCGCCGACTCCGCACGGTCGGACAGCTCGGCCAGCAGGCGGGTCTTGCCGATGCCGGCGTCACCCGACAGCAGCACGCCCGAGGTCGAGGTCCGGCCGCCCGGGGTCGGCGCGGGCACGGCGTCGGGCTGCTGGGGGCCGAGCCCCAGCAGCCCGAGCAACCGGTCGAGCTCGCCGGACCGTCCGAGCAAAGGGGTCCTGGCGGAGGTGTGCGGCACGAGGGCCATCATGGCCGACGCCACTGACAGGCGTCGCCCCCTTTCCGCGGCCATCGGCCGTCACACTCCGGCGTGCTCGAAGGACCGTTCCTTCGCCGTGCCGGCCGCGTCCGCGGTCGCCCTCGGGTCGGCCGGCTCGACCGGCTCCGGCCGCGCCGCCGTCGGCTGGGTGGGTACCGGCTGCGCCGGCGTCGCGGTGCGACGGACCGTGGTCTGCTCGTGCAGCCCGGTCAGCCACCGACGGACGGCCTCCCGCACCGGGTGCCCGCGCTCGGCCTCCCAACGGCTGGCATTCCGGATGGCGGGCTCGCGGCGGTAGGCGATCTCCGCCTCGATGAACATCGGGTCGTGGTGGTACATGGCATTCCCTTCGCGGGTGGTTCCCGCCAGTGGAAGTCCCTCTGGCGCGTCCGATCTGGACAGGCACCAACCTGCTCGGATGAGGTATGCCGACACATCGGGGAAACCGCGTAACTCGCCTGTCTGCCCCGCTCGGTGGGCGGGCACTGAGGTACCTCAGGAGCGGCCGGTGCGGGTCGGCATACCGGCCTGAGGTGTGGGGCCCCCTCAGGTGCGGTGGGGCGCCCGCACGACGGGTGACCGCTCAGGTGCGGTGGCGCAGTGCGGCGTCGCGGGAGCCGGCGAGCATCTTGTCGAGCAGCCGGATCATCTGCCGCTGCTCGGCGGCGCTCAGCGTGGAGGCCCAGGCCCGCTCGCGCTCGTTGTGCGCGGCGAACACGTCACGCATCACCTGGGCCCCGCGGTCGGTGATGGTGAGCTCGACCGCCCGGCGGTCGCGCGCGGAGGTTCGCTTGGTGACCATGCCGTCGCGTTCGAGCGTGTGCACGAGGGCGGACACCGCGGCGCGACTCATGCCGGCCAGGTGGGCCACCCGCTTGCCCTCCATCGGGCCGCCGAGCCACAGCGCGAACACGACGCGGAATCCCGCCCACGACCAGCCGGCGGGGCGGTGCACGGAGGACTCGAGGTCGTAGACGAGGGCGCTGGTGGCGCGGTGCAGGGTGATGACCAGGCGCATGGCCAACGGGTCGAGGCCCTCGACCTGGTCGGCGGCGGCCGCGACCGCGTGCTCGACGAAGTTCAGGTAGTCGAGCCGGTCCACGTCCTCCGATGCCGCACTTGCCATGGGCACCAAGCGTAGGAGGCTGGCAACGGAGGCCACCGACCCCTTCACAGGGCGGGGGCACGTCGCTAGAGTCCAATTAGTCAAAGCGTTGATCAATTTTGAGGAGGCCACCGCCATGAGTGCGAAGCCGTTCGCATCGTCCGCCGACCTGAGCGCGAAGGAGCAGACGCTCGAGGTGCTCGCGGACGGGGTGTACGCCCTGACCGCCGAGGGGGACCCGAACATCGGCGCCATCGAGGCGGAGGACTTCCTGGTCTGCTTCGAGGCGCTCGCCACGCCGGTCGCCGCGCGCAAGTGGCTGGCCAAGCTGCGCGAGCACACCGACAAGCCGGTGCGCTACCTGGTGCTGTCGCACTACCACGCGGTGCGCGTCCTCGGCGCGAGCGCGTTCGACGCCGAGATCATCCTCGCCCACGAGAAGACCCGGGACCTGATCGAGGAGCGCGGCAAGCAGGACTGGGAGTCCGAGTTCGGGCGGATGCCGAGGCTGTTCGACGAGCCCGACTCGATCCCCGGCCTCACCTGGCCGACGCAGACCTTCTCGGAGCGCACCACCATCGAGCTCGGCGGCGAGCGCGGGCAGCTGGTGCTGGAGCACGTCGGTCGCGGCCACACCGAGGGCGACCTGCTCGCGTGGCTGCCCAAGCAGAAGATCCTCTTCGCCGGTGACCTCGTCGAGAGCCAGGCGGCCCTCTACACCGGGGACGCGTTCCACCGCGAGTGGGCGACCGGCACCCTGGACCGGGTCGCCGAGTATGGCGCCGAAGCCCTCATCGGCGGTCGCGGCGCCGTGGCGCGGGGGCGCGAGGCGGTCGACGCCTCCATCGCGCAGACCCGTCACTTCCTCGACGTGATGATCCGCGAGGTCGGTGCCGCGCAGGAGAAGGGCGGCACGCTGAAGGACGCCTTCGAGGCGTGCCACGCCGCGCTCGTCGACCGCTACGGCGCCTGGCCGATCTTCGAGCACTGCCTGCCGTTCGACGTCTCGCGCCTGTGGGACGAGCTGAGCGGGGTCGAGCGCCCGGTGATCTGGACCGCCGAGCGCGACCGCGAGGTCTGGGACCAGCTGCAGGGGTGACCTCGGTGAGCCACCCGACCACCTCCCCCGCCGGTGGCGACCCGGCGGCCGTCGAGCCCGTGCTCGTCGTGGGCAACGGGCCGGTCGGCCAGACCACGTCCCTGCTGCTCGCCCGGTGGGGCGTGCCGGTCGTGCTGCTCGACGGCCGCGACCACCGGGACCCCGTCGGCTCCAAGGCGATCTGCCAGCAACGGGACGTGCTGGACATCTGGCGCGCGGCCGGTGCCGGGCGGCGGATCGCCGACGAGGGCACGACCTGGACGACGGCCCGCACGTTCTACCGCGACCGGGAGCTCTTCGCGACCGCGTACAGCGACGGCGGCACCTCCGACCTGCCCCCGTGGGTCAACATCTCGCAGTGCCGCACCGAGGAGGTGCTCGACGAGTGCCTCGCCGAGCAGCCCCTGGTCGACGTGCGCTGGGGGCACGAGGTCGTCGGCCTCGAGCAGTCCGACGACGGCGTCGCCGTCACGTGCCGGATCGGCCGGGATGCCGAGGTGGTGCGGGTGCGCGGCAGCCATGCCGTCGTCTGCGCGGGGTCGCGCGCCTCCGCCCTGCGGCAGCAGCTCGGGGTCAGCTTCGACGGGCACTCCTTCGATGACCGCTTCCTGATCTGCGACATCCGCGCCGACCTCGGCGAGTGGGCCAACGAGCGGCGATTCTACTTCGACCCGGAGTGGAACCGTGGCCGCCAGGTGCTCATCCACGCCTGCCCGGACTCGACGTTCCGCATCGACTGGCAGGTGCCCGGCGACTACGACCTGGACGCCGAGGTCGCCTCCGGCGCGCTCGACCGGCGGATCCGCCAGATCATCGGCGACACCGACTACGAGATCGTGTGGAAGTCGGTCTACCGCTTCCACTCCCGCGTGGTCGACCGGATGCGGGTGGGCCGCGTGCTCATCGCCGGGGACGCCGCGCACGTGGTCTCACCCTTCGGCGCCCGCGGACTGAACTCCGGCGTCGGCGACGCCGAGAACGCCGCGTGGAAGATCGCGTTCGTCCGCAACGGGTGGGCCGATGAGGAGCTGCTCGCGAGCTACGACGACGAGAGGCACGCCGCCGCGCTGGAGAACCTGGCGATCACCGGGGCCACGATGCGCTTCCTGGTGCCCGGCAACGACGAGGAGACCAGGATCCGCAAGGACACCCTCGAGCGCGCGATGCGGGACGAGTCCGCCTGTGCCGCCGTCGACTCCGGGCGTCTGGCGGAACCGTTCTGGTACCACCGCTCCCCGCTCACCACCCCCGACCCGGGCCGGCCGTTCCTCGGCCGGCCGCAGAAGGGCCGGCTGCCCCGACCGGGTCCGGGCATCCTCGTCCCGGACATCGCGCTCGGTGGCACCGAGGGCGACCGGCTGCGGTCACATGCCCGTCAGGGCGTCGTGCTGGTCGTGGCCGACGATGGCATCGCCGACGAACTCGCCGGTCTCACCGAGGAGTTCACGGCTCCGGTGCGCGTGCTGAGCCTGGCGCAGGCCGACCCTGCCGGGGACGTCCGGGTCGTGCTCGGCCTCGGCCCCGAGGAGGTGTGGGTGCTCCGGCCGGACGCCTACGTCGCCGCCGTGGTCCCGCACCGAGACCTTGAGGCGGTGCGAGCGGCGGTGCGGCGGGCACTGGGCCAGCGGGTCGGCATACCGGTGCAGGGCTGAGGCGGGGCAGGACAGAGGTGCCCGGCCGGGGCGATCCCGGCCGGGCACCTCTGTTGCTGCACGGGGCTCGGACGTCAGGCCGGCTCGGCGATGAAGCGCTCGCGCTCGGCTGCTGACCTCTCCCGCATCGCCAGGGCACTGGCGAGGGTGATGAGGCAGACGAGTGCCATGTAGCCGGAGACGGACAGCGACGTCCCGGACCGGGTGACCAGCCACGTGGCGATCATCGGGGCGAACCCGCCACCGAGCACGGCGCCCACGGCATAGGCGAGGGAGGCGCCGCTGTAGCGGACGCGGGCGGGGAACATCTCGGCATACGCCGCCGCCTGCGGGCCGTAGGTGAGGCCGAGACCGACCGCCATCACGAGCACGCTGACGAGCATGAACGGCACCGAGCGGGTGTCGAGCAGCAGGAAGAACGGTGCCGACCACACGAGCATGAGCA
This sequence comes from Segeticoccus sp., assembly GCF_035708005.1. Classification (NCBI taxonomy): domain Bacteria; kingdom Bacillati; phylum Actinomycetota; class Actinomycetes; order Micrococcales; family Intrasporangiaceae; genus Segeticoccus; species Segeticoccus sp. The sequence continues at coordinate 43,491 of NZ_DASSTI010000070.1, forward strand.
CCGAGCCGGCGACGTAGGTGCTGCGCCGGCCGATGCGGTCGGACAGCGACCCGGCCCAGACCGTGCAGATGCCCCACAGGACGGCGCCGGCCATGCCGATGAGCAGCATGGTCGTGCGCTCCATGCCCAGCTGGCGCACGCCGTAGGACGTGATGAAGGCGATGAGGATGTAGCCGATCATGTTGTTCGCGATGAACAGGCCGGTCGCGACGAGGACCTCGCGGGAGTGGTGCCGCAACACCTCCACGATGGGTGCCTGGCTCCGCTCACGTCCCTTCTTCATCTCGCGGAAGACCGGGCTCTCGGCGACGCGGGCCCGGACGAAGAAGCCGACGGCGACCAGGACGACGCTGAGGATGAAGGGGATCCGCCAGCCGAACGCCTTGAACTGCTCGGGCGTCGTCGCGGCAGACACCGACCAGAAGACCAGGTTGGCGACGAGCAGACCGAGCGGGGCTCCGATCTGCGGGAAGGAGCCGAAGAACCCGCGACGTCCCGATGGCGCGTGCTCCACCGACATCAGCGCGGCACCGCCCCACTCGCCGCCGGCGGAGAGGCCCTGGAGCAGACGGAGCGCCACGAGCAGGGCCGGGGCCGCGACGCCGATGCTGGCGTAGGTCGGCAGCAGGCCGACGCCCACGGTGGAGGCACCCATGAGGAGCAGGGTGATCACGAGCATCATCTTGCGGCCGATGAGGTCACCGAGGTGACCGGTGATGACGCCGCCCACCGGCCGGGCGACGAAGCTGACCCCCACGGTGGCGAACGAGATGAGCAGCCCGGACGCGCCCTCGTGGCCGGGGAAGAACAGGTCCGGGAAGACCAGGCCGGCAGCGGAGGCGTAGATGAAGAAGTCGTACCACTCGATGGTGGTGCCCACGAGGCTGGCGCCGGCCACGCGGCGCAGCTCGGCGTCGGCGGCCGCGTTGACGTCGCCGCGCACGGCGGAATCAGGATGGGTGGCGGACATGGGTCTCTCCGGGTCGGGTGATGACAGCGGGCGGATGATCAAGGCATTGACAGATTGGGAGGAACCGTAGCTGCCCACGACCGTCTTGGGAACCCCCGACTCGCGACGACGTTCCGTGCCTACGACCCCGAGGCCGAATCACGGTCGTGCGCCTCGTGCCAGGCGGCCCAGATCTGCGGACGGAGCCGGCCCCGATCGGACACGTCGTAGCCCAGGCTCTGTGCCCATGCTCGGACCTGTGCGGTCGTCGGTTCGGCCGGTGGGAGGGTCACGCCGGTCGGCAGGGACGCGAGCCGGGTGCGTCCGCCCTCCTCCTGCTCGGCCTGCCGCAGCGCGGCACCCAAGAAGCGGAACGCCCACTCCTGGGCCATGGACCGGTTGTCGCAGAAGTGGATCGGAACGTTGGGCCACCGCGCGGCGCACTCCGCGAGCCCGTCCGCCACGACCGCCGGCCGCGCCCAGGTCAGGCCGAAGACCTTGGAGTACCGCTCCTCCACGACCACGGCGGCGTGCGGCACGGCCGCAAGCTCGCCCAGGGCATAGCCCAGCTTGCCGGACAGCAGCGAGGAGACGAGGTCCTGCAGGCTCTTGCGTTCCACGGCCGCGACCACGTGACCGTCGAGCTCGACGGCGTAGTCCCCCACCGGAAGCGCCCGCGGCTCCGTGCTCGCCTGCTGGTCGGCGAACCGCCACGCATACCGCTCGTGCACGTCGACGAGGATGCTGAGGTCGGCGATGCCCGAGGCACGCGCCCGCGGCACGGAGACGTTGGGCCGGGCCTGTTTCGACGTCCGCGCCGTCTGCCAGAAGATCGCCTCGCGGCCGCCGCGGATGCGCGTGAAGACGATCTGCGAGCGGTTCTCCCGGCCGCGATCCAGGACCAGGTCGATCGCCGCGCCGCGGCGGACGCACGAGCGGACCGGGACGCGCTCGACCACCTCCGCGTCGGCGGGCCAGCCCGCCGCCGGGTGGCAGTAGACCTTGCTGGTGCGCGGCCAGGTCTCCCGGGCCTTCAGCACCACGCCGTCGCGCCCGAGCGGCAGGCGCAACAGGTAGGGCAGCCGGGACTGGTCGTCCGGGTTGCGGGCGATGAGGAAGTCGTCGACCACGCGGACAGTGTGGCGCAACCGCCCCGACGCCGCACAGAGCGACATGGCGGGCCCGGCCCAGGCTGAGCGGCGCCGCCTCTACGCGTCCAAGACGCGCCCGCGCCAGCGGAGCGGCTCCTCGGCATACTCCTCGAGCACGTGCGCGACGAGACCCACTGTGCGGGCTGTTTGGAAGACGACCTCCCCGGCCCCCGCCGGCATCCCGAAGGCGTGCACCGCCGCCGCGGTGGCGAGGTCGACGTTGGGGAACGTGCCCAGCCTTCGGGCCATCACGTCGATGAGTCCCTCGGTGGCGCGCCGCAGCCGAGCCGTCCCCCGGACACGCCAGAGCCGCTCGAACACGACCGCCGCGCGCGGGTCCTCCTCGGTGTAGAGCACGTGGCCGAACCCCGGCACAGGTGCCGCTCCCGATGCGGGTGCCGTCCCCGATGCGGCTTCCGCGGCCCGCAGCAGCTGCCCGACGACCTCGGCCGGGTCCCCGCTCATCGCGCGGGCGAGGAGCTGGTGGGCGGCGATCGGCGCACCGCCGTGCAACGGTCCGGCCATTGTCGCGTACGCCGCGACGAGACAGTCGGTGACGGACGACCTGGTCGACGCGGCCACCCGCGCGGCGATCGTGGAGGCGGTGAGGCCGTGGTCCATGAGCGCGATGACGAGCACGGACAGGCACTCGAGCTCGCGACGCGTCGGGCGGCGCCGGGCGAGTGCGTGGAAGAGCTGCGCGGCGATCCCGGCCGCCGGAGGGCTCCCGTCGGCCGGCCCCTCCGCGGCGGCGTCCAGCACGACAAGCACCTCGTCGAGCAGCACGAACGTGGCGCTCCGCACCCGGTCCGGGTCGCGGTCGTCGCGCAGCGGGTCCTGCGCTCCCAGGAGCGCGACCGCCACCGGGACCCGGCGCTCCAGCGGCAGCTCCGCCACCACGCGCCGAACCTCACCTGGCATCCGCGCGGACTGTGCCGGATCCGGGCCGCGCTCGGGTGCCGCCTCCCGAGACCGACCGGCCGCCCCCAGCAGCAACTCGGCCGCCTCCCCCAGGGTCAGCTCGGCACAGACCTGCTCCACCGGCATACCTCGGTAGCGCAGCTCGCCGTCCCGATGGCTGGAGACGGCCGTCGCGACGGACCGGAACCGGAGCAGCGGCTGAGGAGTGCCGGGCTGCCGCGTGTGCCCGGCGAGCGCATCGATCTGCGCGCGCTCGAAGAGGCTCTCCTGCTGCCCCGGGCGCCGCTGACTGCGCAGCACCCCACGGCTGACGTAGGCATACAGCGTCGCCCGCTTGACCCCCAGCCGCGCCGCCGCCTCGGAGGTCGTCACCCAGCCGTCCGGCACGCCAGTCGCCCCTTCCGCCACCGCTCCCCGCTCCTTTTCGTATGCCGGTACGCACCGCATGCCCGTCCGTACCGTATGCCGGCACGTGCCGCCCGCTGCCACCTCACCGGACCAGCGCCGCGAGCGCCTGTGTTGACCCGATCAACGTGGACTGGATCAACGTTGCCGGCATTGATCAATACCGCACATGCTGGGTCCATCTTCGAGAAGGGAGCACGACATGTCCACCACCGGATCGGCTGCGCACGCGCCGACGGAGAACGGGTTCGTCACCGTGCCACGCGGACTGGCCAAGGTGCTGGTCACCGACACCGAGCTCGGCGACGTGCGCGGCGAGGAGGGGTTCTACCACTACCGGCAGTACTCGGCGATCGACGTCGCCACCTCGGTCGGCTTCGAGGAGGCCGGACACCTGTTCCTCCACGGCGAGCTGCCCGACGACCGCCAGCTCGCCCAGTTCCGGCGCCGTCTCGGTGAGCTACGGGCACTGCCCGACGGCCTGGCGTCGGCGCTTCCGGTGATCTGCCGGTCGACGTCGGACCCGCTGCAGGTGTTGCGGACTGCCTTGTCACTGCTGGGATCTGAGCTGAGACTGCGACCGCTCTACGACTGTGACGAGATCGAGAAGGTCGATGCCGCACTGCGCCTGGCCGCGGCGACGCCCACCATCCTGGCCGCGGCTTGGCGTCTGGGGCACGGCCTGGAGCCGATCGCTCCCGATCCGTCGCTGGGGCACGCCGAGGACTACCTGCGCATGGTCACCGGGCAGCTCCCCGCTGAGCGGGACGTGCGTGCCGTCGAGCAGTACCTCGCGGCCACGATCGACCACGGCTTCAACGCCTCCACGTTCACCGCGCGGGTGGTCGCCTCGACCGGGGCCGACCTCGCGGCGTGCCTCGTGGCGGCGCTCGGGTCGTTCTCGGGTCCGCTGCACGGCGGGGCGCCGAGCCGGGCGCTGCAGGCGCTGGACGAGATCGGCACCGCCGACCGTGCCGAGGGCTACGTCCGTGCCAAGCTCGCCGCCGGTGAGCGCATCATGGGCTTCGGCCACGCCGTCTACCGCACCACCGACCCGCGCTCGGAGATGCTCAAGGGCATCGCCCGCTCCTACGACTCCGACCTGGGGCGGCTGGCCGAGCAGGTCGAGGCCACGGTCGAGCGGGTGCTCGCAGAGGTCAAGCCGGACCGGCCGCTGCGCACGAATGTGGAGTACTACGCCGGCGTCGTGCTCAAGCTCGCCGGCCTCGACCCGGCGATGTTCACGCCGACGTTCTGCGTCGCCCGGGTCGTGGGGTGGGTGGCCAACGCCCTCGAGCAGAGCCACGACCCGAAGATCATCCGCCCCTCGGCGCGCTACGTCGGCCCGACACCGCCGCAGCCCGTGCCGACACGGGCAGCGGCCCGCGCGTCCTGACCCCATCCCCGATCTCGGGACTTTCCCGCCGACCTCGGGAGATTTCTCCCAAGATGCGTGGGAAAGTCCCGAGATCGCGTGGAAAGTCCCGAGATCCGCGCTGAGGGGGCGCGCGGGCGGGTCGGCGCTGAGCGCCCGCGCTGAGGGAGCGCGCGGGGGTCAGCTCACCTGGACGGCCACCTTGCCGCGCACGTGGCCCTGCTGGCTGAGCCGGAACGCGTCGGCCGCCTTCTCGAGCGGGAACACCTCGGCCACCTCGACCGACAGCTTCCCCGCGTCGGCGAGGTCGGCCAGCTGCGTCAGGTCCTGCGCGTCCGGCCGCACCCACAGGTAGAGACCCCCCGCCTCGGTCACCGACCGGTCCGCGATCGACCCGTGCCGGCCGCCCTCACGCAGCACCGCCCGCGTCTGCTCGAGCACGCCCCCGACGAAGTCGACCACGACGTCCACCCCCTCGGGCGCGAGGCGACGGACGCGGTCAGGCAACCCCTCGCCATACTCCACCGGCTCGGCACCCAGCGAGCGCAGGTAGTCGTGGTTGCGCTGCGACGCCGTGCCGATCACCCGCGCCCCCATGCTCTGGGCGACCTGCACGGCGAACGACCCCACGCCGCCCGACGCGTTGTGCACCAGCACCGTGTCGCCCTCGCCCGTGCCCAGCCGCGACAACAGCTGGTATGCCGTGAGCCCGGCGAGCGGGAGCCCCGCGGCCTGGTGCCAGTCCAGGGAGGCGGGCTTGCGCGCCACCGTGCGTACCGGCGCCGAGACCAGCTCGGCGAACGTGCCACCGTGGACGACGTCCTTGCGCGCGTAGGCGATCACCTCGTCGCCCGGCTGGAACTCGGGCGTGTCGAGCCCGACCCGCTGCACCACGCCGGACACGTCCCACCCCGGCACGACGGGGAAGACCGCCTCCAGCATCGGGTCCAGCCCGCCGGACATGACCTTCCAGTCCACCGGGTTCACCGCCGCGCTCTTGACCCGGATGAGCACCTCCGCGGGCGCCACCTTGGGATCGGGCCGGTCGGTGAGCTCAAGGACGTCGGGGTCGCCGTATTCCGTGTAGGTCATCGCCTTCATACCCGCGGCAACAGGCGGCGGCCCGGCCCTGTTCCGCCGGCTCCGGGCCCAGGGTCGCGCCCGGCGTGGCCGCACGGCGGCCAGACGCACGGCGCACCGAGCGACACGGCGGCTCAGGTGGGCATGCGGCGGAGCCGACGCACGTCCGGCACCGTCAGCGCGAGCAGCGTGCTGCCCACGATGACGGCCGCGATGACCGCCAGCCAGACGCGGTTGCCGAGGGCGGCGGCCACGGGCCCGGTGAGCGCGAGCCCCGCGGGGCGGGCGAGGAAGGACCCCACCTGGTCGAAGGCGTAGACGCGCGAGAGCGCGTGCCCGGCGACGTTCTGCTGGATGGACAGGTCCCAGCCGACACTGAAGATCTCCAGGCCGAAGCCGTGGACGAACGCGCCGGCCAGCACCAGTGTGAGGCTGGACGAGAGCGCCATGGCAGCGGGAAAGGCGGCCGTGAGGAGCAGGAAGCAGCAGCCCACGAACAGCGGGCGGTCGGGGCGCCACCGCAGCGTGAGCAGGCCGCCGGCAACGAAGCCCGCCATCATCGCCGACAGGGCCCAGCCCCAGGCCGCGCGCCCGAGGTGGTCGCCGACGACGATCGGCCCCAGCACTCCCTGGGCCCCGCCGTAGAACAGGTGGTAGACGAGGGCCTGGGCGATGAGCACCCACAGCCAGGTGCGCCGGAGGACCTCGACGGCACCGGCGCGCACGTCTCGAAGCAGCCCGCGGCTCACCGGTGCCGGAGTCCGGGGCACCCGGATGAAGGCGAAGCACACCGCCGCCACGGCGTAGGACGCGGCATCGCCGGCCAGCGCCCAACCACTGCCGGCCCGGGCGACCAACAGACCGGCCACGCCGGCGCCGACGATCTGTGCGGCGTTCTGGCCGATCCGCCGCAGCGAGATCGCCGAGGACAGTTCTGCGGGCGGCACCGTCTGCGGGGTCATCGCCTGCGAACTGGGCTGCCGGAGCGCCCCGAGGCACCCGATGACCATGCCGACCACCGACAGCAGCACCAGGGAGGCGCGGCCGAGGATCAGCGCCGCCGCGAGCGTGCCCTGGACCAGGGCGGCGAGCGCGGCGGTGCCCTCCATCATCAACTGGCGCGGGACCCGGTCGCCGAGCACCCCGCCCGCCAGGACCGTGACCACCTCGGCGCCCGCGTAGAGCGCCATGACGAACCCGAGGTCGACCGCCGAGCCACCGAGGTCGAGCACCGCGAAGGCGAGCGCCACCGGTGCGATGCCCTGACCGAGCATGTTGACGGTCGAGCCGGCGAGCAGCCAGCGGAACGGCCCATGGCGCAACGGTCCAGGCGGGATGCGACGCCGACCTCCCGGCCGGCGAATGAGCAGCGGTGCGGTCACCCGAGGAGGCTAGTTCGCTGACGAACCATTCGTCAACGAAATATCTGCCAGCGAACGGTCACCGCTAGGCTGCTCTCATGAAGGACTCGGCCGACCTGCACGTCGAGCGCTGGCGCGGCTGGCAGGGCCTCGACTTCGACGACCAGACCGAGGCCGCGATGACGCGCATGTCGCGGCTGCTCAAGCACCTCAACCGCTCGGACCGCGCCGTCGTCGCCGACGTGGGCCTGCAGTGGGACGAGTACGACACACTGCACAACCTCCTCATCCGGGACACCCCCGGCCGCGCGACACCCGGGGAGCTCGCCCGGGACCTGATGATGTCGCCGGCCGGGCTGACCGGTCGGCTGGACCGGCTCGAGCGAGCCGGCCTGGTGCGCCGGGTGCGCGGCGACCGGGACCGTCGCAGGGTGGACATCGAGATCACCGACGAGGGCCGGGACCGGTGCCTGCGCGCCATGCGGCTGCGGGGACGCACCGAGGACCAGGCGATGGGGGCGCTCACCGACGCCGAGAAGCGCACCCTCAACCGGCTGCTCAAGAAGGTGCTGCTGCGCCTCGAGGCGCGCGACTGACGTCCGCACGGCCTCACCGCGATCCGACACGGGTTCCGGGCCCGGCACGACCGCAATCTGAACTGGCAGTACCGCGTCCGATCGGCCCGCCCGCCGGTCGCCGAGCACGTATGCCGGGTGCTCACCGACGTACTGCCAGTTCAGTTTGCGGTCCAAGAGGGTGGCCCGGGCGAGCCGGGTCGGCAGCGCCAGCAGCTCGGCCGGCGCGCAGGTCGGCGCCCGGTCAGCGCGCGACGGTCTGGCTGGCCGAGCCCGCCTCGTCCTTGACCCCGACCCCCTGCGGAAGCCGCAGCGCCAGCACCCCGGCGAGCACCGCGACGCCGGCGCCGACGGAGAACGCGGTCAGGTAGGACCCCTGGTCCACCAGCCACCCGGCCACGACCGGCCCGGCCACCGCCCCGACGTCGCTGGCCATGTTGAACACCGCGATCACGACCCCGCTGCGCTTGCCGGCGACGTCCCCCACCAGCGCGCCGGGCACGGTCCCGAGGAACGCCGACCCGGCGCCGAAGACCGCCATCGCGATCATCACGAACGCCATCGACCCGCTGAACCCGAGCAGCACGAGGCTGCCCGCCGTGACCCCCGCCCCGACGACCAGCGCCGGACGCCGGCCGACCCGGTCGGCCCAGCTCCCGGCGGGATACATCAGGGCCATCTGCACGAGCGCGGACACCACGAACGCCGGCCCGACCCACCAGTCGGGGGCGCCGATCGCGTCGTGGATGAACAGCGGCACGATCGCGCTGCGCAGCCCGAGCGAGATGAACCCGATCGCGAGGTTGCTGGTGAGCGCGGCCTGGTACTGCCGCGTCCGCAGCACCTCCCGCAGGGTTGGGCCCGGCGCCTGCCGGACCTCCCGCGAGATCTCCTCGGCCGGCTCCACCTCCACAGAGCCCCCCTCCACAGAGCCCACCTCCGAAGAGCCCACCTCCACAGAGCCCACCTCCAGAGGGCCCCCCTCCGCAGGGCCCCCCTCCACAGGGCCCTCCTCCACGGACGCCGCACCCCGGGTCGGCCGCGCGAGGAAGACCACGGCGACGGCGGCCGCCAGGGCGAGGGTGCCGGCATACAGGAAGAACGGGACGCGGAACGAGAAGGCGAGCACGGCCCCACCGAACGCGGGACCGACGATCCCGCCGATGAGGAAGCCGGAGCGGTAGACACCCATCGCGCGGGCGCGCACGTGCGCCGCGGCGACGTGCAGCACCACGCTGATCGCGGCGACGCCGAAGAGGGCCGAGCCGATCCCGCCGATCCCCCGCAGGACGATCAGCTGCTCGTAGTCCCCCGACAGCCCCGCGAACAGGCTCGACAGCCCGACGACCACGAGGCCGATGAGCAGGCTGGTGCGCACCCCGATCCGGTCGACCACCCAGCCGGCGGCCGGCCCGGTGACGAAGCGCATGAGCGCGAACGCCGACACCACCGCGCCCGCCGCGGTGGCGCTGACCCCGAACTCCTGGGCGAACAGCGGGATCGCCGGCGCGACGATGCCGAAGCCGAGCGCCACGCAGAACGCGACGCCGCCCATGACGTAGACCTCGCGCGGGAGGTTCGCCAGCCGGGTCGACACGGTCGCGCGCAGCTGCGTGGGGGTGAGGGGCACCCCCCTAGCATCGGCCATCGGTTCCGCCCCCTCCCACCGAGGCCACGGCAGCGGTATGCCGAGCGCTCGCCGCTGCGTCGGCCGTCACCTCCACTCGTGGGTAGCCTTGGCGGAGGCCGACAGGTAGGACGACGACGACTCGACCGCGAGGAGCAGCCGATGATCTTCATCACCGCGAAGTTCAAGGTCAAGCCCGAGGACGCTGACCGGTGGCCGCAGATCACCGCCGAGTTCACCCGGGCGGTGCGGGCCGAGCCCGGCTGCCTGTGGTTCGACTGGTCCCGCAGCCTGGACGACCCGAACGAGTACGTGCTCGTCGAGGCGTTCCGCGACGCCGACGCCGGGGCGGCCCACGTGGGCGCCGACCACTTCAAGCAGGCGCAGCAGGACCTGCCCCCGCACCTGGCCGAGACACCGCGGGTGGTCAACGCCAACCTCGACCAGGACGACTGGTCCGAGCTCGGTGAGATGGCGGTCCAGAGCTGAGCACCGTGACCGACGACTCGGAGCACGCACTGCTGCTCGGCCACCTGCAGCGCTGGATGGCCAAGAGCGGCCGGGCGGCGGACCTCGACCTGCTCGACGAGCTGCTGCGGCTGCGCTGGACCTACGACGAGCTGCGCGCCACCGACTGGCCGGCCGGCAGCGTGGAGCACCTGCTGCTGGAGCGCTGGCCGTCCAAGGGCGCCGTGGAGCCGCCGCCACCCGAGCGCGTGACGACCTCCCTTGACACGTGGTTCCGCTTCCTGCGCGGCACGGGGCGGCTGACGTCGGCCTCCGCCGACCCCAAGTCGTTGACGAAGGAGGCCAAGCGCGCGGCGCCGCGGATGGCCGAGGCCGCAGCCGACCGCAGTCACTGGTCGCCGACGAAGATCCTCATGGACTTCGGTGAGTCCGTCGGGATCGACCTGCAGGAGGCACCTGACCTCGAGACGTTGCAGGCGCGGATGGCCGAGGTCCAGGACCGGTGGAACTCCCTGACGGACGCCGAGCGCGGGCGCCTCATGCCCTTCCCGGACGGCGGGTTCGGCCCGCTGGGCGACGACGTCGACGATGAGCTCGACGACGACGAGTGGGACGACGACTGGGATCTGGACGGCTACGGCCCCGAGGCCACCGTCGTGCGCCTGATGACCAAGTATGCCGACCGCCTCCCGGAGCTCCCGCTGCCACCGGTGCCGGAGGTGGCTGCGGAACTTCGCGAGTCGGCATACGTCCGATCGATCCTGGCGCTGGCAGACTGGCTGGGTCCGGAGGGACGAGAGGTCACGGCGCGGGGGCTGTTGCGTCCCGCCGTCGCGCGTGAGGCGTACTCCGCGCTGGGGCTCGAGGCGGTGCACCGTCGCCTGCTCGAGCGCCGCTACCCCAACGAGGCGCTCGGCGGCGTGCGAGCCGTCGGACGCGAGAAGTGGATCGAGGGCATCCTCACCAAGCCGTGGCGCAGCGCGGGCGACTGCGAGCCGCTCGCCCGACTCTGGGAGGGCGCCCTGGCCGCAGGCCTGATCGACGCCGAGCGCAAGGTCGCGCGCTCCCTCGTCACGCCCGACACGACTGACGAGACGTGGGCGCAGCAGGGACTCATGGCCATCGTGGGCCTGGTCGAGAGCCTCGGGGTCGCCCAGCTGGAGCCGGCCCTGGATGCGATGTTGCACAGCTATGTCACCGACCGGGGCCCGACCTCCAAGGAGGAGTGGCTCAGCGCGGCCGTGGAGGCCCGGGTCGAACGCCTCGCCGCCTACCACGACGACGACTACACGCCCGACCGCGAGTTCCTCCGGGGCCTCGAGGACCACTACGCGGGAAGGGCCTGGGGCCACCTCGCCGACACGGGGCTCTACACCGAGACCGACACCGAGCTGCGCCTCACGGCGCTCGGTGAGGCGTTCGTGTCGCTGTGGCTGGCGACCCTGGTCGACGACCTGCCGGACGAGGACCTGCCGGACGAGGACGGCCCGAGCTTCGACGAATGACTGCCTGAACTGTCTCGCGGCTCCTGCGACGTCGCCTGAGACGTCGCCGCTGCGGGGGCGGCGGAATCAGGCGATGCCCGAGAAGACGATCAGGGCCCGGGACAGGGCCAGCAGGGTTGTGTCGGAGACGGCGCCGATGCGCTCGCCGAGCTTGGCGCGGGGCACGGTGGTCACCTTGTCGACCATGATGCTGCTCGGCCTGGACAGGCCGGTGCCCGGCTCCAACGGGATGCGCAGGAGAGGGATGTCGGTGGGGTCGCTGGTCACCGGGCAGATGGTGATCGAGTCGGTGGCGTCGAATCGGTCGTCCTGGATCACCAGGACTGGACGTGGCCTACCCGCATAGTGCTTGCCACCGGCAGCGGTCCACAGCTCACCGCGCCTCACTCGCCATCCTCGTCGGTGGACTCGTCGGTGAACCAGGAGACGGCGTCGACGAAGGCCTGGTCGTCGGCGGCGTGCGCGCTCGAGGCGGCGAGCGTCGACTGCCGGTGCGCCTCGGCGTCGCGCTGAGGGAACGGGCGGCTAGTCCGGGAGCTCGGGCGGGAAGCCGCCCGTCGCGATCGGCCCCCACCGCTCGATCGTGATCCGGATGAGCGACTTGCCCTGCTCCCGCATGGCCTGCCGGTACTCCGCCCAGTCCGGGTGCTCCCCGGAGATGCACCGGAAGTACTCCACCAGCGGCTCCAGCGCGTCCGGCAGATCGAGGACCTCGGCGCTGCCGTCGACCTGCACGTACGGGTCGTTCCACTCCTCGGAGTGCACCAGCACCGACACCCGCGGGTCGCGTCGCGCGTTGACCGCCTTGGCCCGCCGGGGATAGGTCGAGACCACGATCCGCCCACCCTCGTCGACTCCACAGGTCACCGGCGACAGCTGCAGCGAGCCGTCCCGCCTCCGGGTCACCAGGGTCGCGCGGTGCCGCGGCCGGATGAACTCCAGCAGCGCCTCGCGGTCCACCCGGTCCGCAGTGGCCATCTTGCGTGCCATCGGCAGCACCTCCCGCCCGCAGCCTAGAGGCGGTATGCCGTGCCTCGCCCGCCCGGCCGGCGCGGCCTTCCTATGCTGGCCGGGTGCCGGACGCCCCGCTCCGCCTCCTCCTGACGTCGGACACGCACGTGCCGAAGCGCGCCAAGGACCTGCCCGCCCAGCTGTGGCGCGCCGTGGAGGACGCGGACGTGGTCGTCCACGCCGGGGACTGGGTCGACGTCGCCCTGCTCGACGAGCTCCAGCAGCGCGCCACCCGGTTGGTCGCCTGCTGGGGCAACAACGACGGACCCGAGCTGCGCGCGCGCCTGCCCGAGGTCGCGCAGGTCGAGCTCGGCGGCCTGCGGTTCTCCGTCGTGCACGAGACCGGTCCGGCGAAGGGCCGCGAGGCCCGCTGCGACCGTGACCACGACGCCGACGTGCTCGTGTTCGGCCACAGCCACATCCCCTGGGACACGGTGACGCCACGGGGAATGCGGCTGCTCAACCCCGGGTCACCGACCGACCGGCGGCGCCAGCCGTTCTGCACCTACCTGACCGCCGAGGTCGCCGACGCCCAGCTGGGGCAGGTCACTCTGCACCGACTGCCTCCCCGCGGCTGAGGACCTCGAGGTCGCCCTCCCCCGCGAGGTGGTGGGACGGCCGGACGAACCGGCTCCCGGCGGCGCTCACGATCGCGACAACGACCGCGTCCGCCACCGCCGGCCACGGCGACCGGTCCAGGTCGTCGGCGAGGGACGCGACGCCGGCCGTGGCCGTCATACCGAGGGAGCTGGTGAGGAGGGACTGCACGAACCGGCGCCGCGGCAGTCGCCCGTAGCGACCGAGCGCGCGGTCGAGGCGGCCGAGCAACCAGGCCTGTCCGAGCACGAAGCCGCAGGCGCAGGGCAGCCACAGGTTCGGGTGCCCGCCGACCAGGTAGGCGAGCACGGGCGCGACGGTGAGGACGACGGCGAGCGCGACCGCCGTGGACGCGATGGGGAAGCGCCACGCGGAGGCACTCAGCGGGTGCAGCAGCAGGCGAGCCGGCAACACCCGGAGGTAACCCACGAGCCCGCCGGCCATCACGGCGAGTCCGCAGGACGTCAGCGCGACCAGCGCGAGCCCGTGGGCCTCCAGGCCGGCTGCGGTCATGACGGCAAGTCCCAGCACAACCACGCTCCGCGCCTTGGCGATCCCCACGACTGCCCCTTCCCCGAGGAACGTCACAGTAGGGCCGTGGACCTCGTGGTGACCGGCCATTTCGTCAATGTCGTCCGTTCGGAGGACGACGGGGACGCCGTGACGGCCTAGCAGCAACGCGTCCGACATCCTTGACAGGCAAGTTGATACTTGCCTATTGTCGACGCCCATGGGCGACGTGTTCCGCGCGCTCGCCGACGAGACCCGGCGCACGATCCTGGACGAGCTGGCCGCCCGGGACGGGCAGTCGCTGTTCGAGCTCTGCGCCCGCCTCACCATGCGGCACGGCATCACCTCGAGCCGGCAGGCCATCTCCCAGCACCTGGCCGTGCTCGAGGACGCCGGGCTCGTGGTCTCCGCGAGGGTCGGCCGGACGAAGGTCCACCACCTGCGCACGGCACCGCTCCGGCAGATCGTCGACCGCTGGCCGCTGGACCCACCCACCACGTCCTGACCCCGACCCGTTCCGCACCCACAGGAGACACCGATGCCGACCATCAACCTCACCGCCGTCTATGTCGACGACCAGGCCAAGGCGCTCGCGTTCTACACGGACGTGCTCGGCTTCGTGAAGAAGACGGACGTGCCCGTCGGGGAGTACCGGTGGCTCACTGTCGTGAGTCCGGACCAGCCCGAGGGGGTCGAGCTGCTGCTCGAGCCCGATGCCCACCCGGCCGCCAGGACGTACAAGCAGGCGCTGGTGGCGGACGGCATACCGTTCACGTCCTTCGCGGTCGCCGACGCGCAGGCGGTGCACGAGGAGCTGACTGCTCGGGGCGCCCGCATCGTGCAGCCGCCCACCGAGATGGGGCCGGTGACGACGCTGATCGTCGACGACACCTGCGGCAACCTGATCCAGCTCACCCAGATGGCCTGACCGTCACCTCGGGGTGACGGTCACCCCGAGGTGACGGTCACGACGTCCCGGCGATGTTGACCATCCAGTTGATGCCGAACTTGTCGGTGCACATGCCGAACTCGTCGCCCCACATCTGCTTCTCCAGCGGCATGGCGACGGTGCCGCCCTGGGACAGCGCCTCCCAGTAGCGGCGCAGGTCCTGGTCGTCGTCGCCGCTGAGGCTGATCGAGACGTTGTTGCCGGGCCGGTGCTCCATGCCCTTCGGGGTGTCGGCGGCCATGAGGGTGAACCCGCGCTCGGTCTCGAGCATCGCGTGCATCACCTTGTCCGCCTCGGCCGCGTCGGGGTGGCCGCCCTCGCCGAAGGTGCTCACCGTCAGTTCGCCGCCGAAGACCTCCCGGTAGAACTCCATCGCCTGCCGGGCATCGTCTTGGAACGAGAGGTAGGGGTTGAGCCGTGACGCCATGGGACCCTCCGTGACACGTCGTGGAACCACTGACCCGGCAGCCTAGTGCCGGTCGCCGACAGGCTCACCGGAAATCGGATGGCGAGCACCAGCGAGGACACCCTGGTGACGACGTTCTCGCACCACCAACCGGTCACGACGGCCGTCGCGCGGCGAGAATGACCACGTGGAGGACAGCAAGGGGGCCAGCCGGACGGCGGTGCTGGTGTGCCAGGGCCGGGCCGCCGCACACGGGCTCCTGGCACCCGACCGCTTCGCCGACCCCGTCGCTGCGGAGCTGCTGCACCCGGACGAGCTGGCGGTCGTCGAGCAGGTCCGCGCCGACGGGGCGACCGGGCACCGGTCCGGTTTCGAGGTGGAGCTGGTCCGCGGCTGCGCGGAGGTCCTCGTGCCGCGCACCCTGGCCATCGACGAGGCGGTCCGCGACGCCGGCCACCGCCAGCTGGTCGTGCTGGGTGCCGGGCTGGACAGCCGGGCCTGGCGGATGCCGGAGCTGGCGGACACCACCGTCTTCGAGGTGGACCACCCCTCCAGCCAGGCCGACAAGCGCGAGCGGGTCGCGGGGTTGAGCCCGACGGCCCAGGCTGTCGAGTTCGTGCCGGTCGACCTGCGCCGGCAGGCGC
This sequence comes from Segeticoccus sp., assembly GCF_035708005.1. Classification (NCBI taxonomy): domain Bacteria; kingdom Bacillati; phylum Actinomycetota; class Actinomycetes; order Micrococcales; family Intrasporangiaceae; genus Segeticoccus; species Segeticoccus sp. Next base: position 59,025 of record NZ_DASSTI010000070.1, read on the forward strand.
TCGGTCCCGCGCTGGGCCGCGTCCGGTTCGACCCCACCACGCCCACGACGTGGGTGTGGGAAGGCGTGGTGCCCTACCTGACGGAGACCGAGGTGGAGCGCACGGCACGGCAGCTCAGTGACCTGTCCGCCGCCGGGAGCCGACTGGTCGTGAACTACCAGGCGCCGTCCGTGGTCGCGGCACTCGGGCGTGGCCTCGTGCGGGTCAGCAGCCGCGTCTCCGGTCGTCCCAACCCGTATGCCGAGGAGCCGCACCGCTCCGCCTGGACCTCCCGGGCGCTCGGGGAGCTGCTCGCCCTCTACGGCTTCGACGTGCGCTGGGACGCGGACCTGCTCACGCTGGCCCAAGGTGTGGAGATGGCGGTCCACCACCGCCGCTCACTGCACAACGGTCACGTGCTGGTGGCCGAGGCCCGGGCGTAGCGGCGCCGATCCTCAGCCTCCGGAGTCGGCCACCTTGACGACCTCGCAGTCGGATCCGGGGACGACGAGCCGTTCGTGGCCGTCGTCGAAACGGACCACGTAGGGCGGCTCGCCCCGCTCACCCTTGACCTCGATGATCTCGCCCTCCGCGTCCGGTGCTCCGACGGTCCTGCCGTGGACGCGCAGCCGGTCTCCGGTGCTCGCCTGCATGTCACTCACCTCCGCATGTCCAGCGTAGGTGTCGCCCCGCGGCGGGGCCATCGTCGCGCGGCGCCCTCCTGGTGATCAGTCAGCCCGGTTGACCGGTCAGTCGGAGCCGTCCGGATGACCGGTCAGTCGGAGTCGTCCTGGTGCCGCAGCGCCGCCACGCCCTCGACCTCGTCGACCAGCCCGGTCCGGAACGCCGCCCGGCTGACCATGTGGCCGGACACCGGCACCGTGAGCAGCTGGAAGAGCGCCACCAGCAGCAGCATCCCGATGTCGAGCGGCGAGCGCAGCCTCAGCCCGAGGCCGAGCACGACCAGCAGCACGCCCAACACCTGCGGCTTGGTGGCGGCGTGCATCCGGCTGAGCAGGTCGCGGAAGCGCAGCAGGCCGATCGCCGCCGCCAGGCACAGCAGCGCCCCGGCGAACAGGCAGGCGGTGCCCGCGACGTCGGCGACGCCCGTCCAGCTCACTGGTCGGCTCCGTCCTGCGACGGTGCGGGGCGCTCCGCGGGCAGGGGCTCGTCCCGGTCCCGTCCCACGAACCGCGCCACCGCCACCGAACCGACGAAGCCGACCAGGGACAACGAGATGAGGATCGGCAGGGTCGTCGAGTGGCGGGTGGTCGCGGCCTCGAGCGCGAGGGCGCAGACCATCGTCGCAATGAGCACCTCGGTGGCCACCGCCCGGTCGAGGACACTCGGGCCGCGGACCACCCGGACCAGTGCCACAGCGGCCGCGGCGACCAGCACGGCCGCGATGAGGACGGTCATGACCGTCACGGACGGCCTCCCTCCTGGTCGGCGCCGGAGGCGCCGGACCTGTCGTCGTCGAACGGGGTGGGGAGCGGGTCGGGGGCCAGGGCCCGCAGCACGCGCCACTCCTGCCCGCGCACCGCGCGCCTGGTCTCCTCGACCTGGTCGTCGGTGTGCACGTCGAGGGCGTGCAGCAGGAGCAGCCCGGAGCCGGGGTCGAGGTCGATGACCACGGTGCCCGGCACGAGCGCCACCATCTCGGCGGTGATCGTGAGGAACAGGTCCTGGCGCCCCACGAGCTGCACCTGCAGCACCCGCCCGGTCACGACCGGTCCGGGCCGGATCGCCTGCCACGCCACTCGGCTGCTGGCGACGACGAGGTCGAGGAGGAACCGCGCGGCGAGTACCACCAGGGCGAGGGGGCGCACCCGCACACCCACGATGAGCCGGGGCAGGGGGAAGGCCACGAGCACCAGGGCGCTCAGGAGCAGTCCGGACAGGACGTTGCCCCAGGTGACGCTGCCCTGCAGCAGCAACCAGATCGCGGTCAACCAGACCAGCGGGAAGGGCTGGACGCGGCGGGGCCTCACGGGACCCCCTTGGGGTAGACCGACTGGATGTAGGGCGTGCGCTGCAGCATGTCGGTGGCCGACCGGTCCGTGATGCCGAACAGGGGGCCGGCGACGACGGAGATCCCCACCCCCACCACCACCAGCGCCGCGGTGGGCGCGACGACCCCGGCGGCGAGGGCGCCCCGCCGTTGCGGCCGGCGCATCGCCGCGACGGCATCGGTCGGCGCCCGCCAGAACGCCCGCCCCCACACCCGGCTCATCGCGTAGAGCGTCAGGAGGCTGGTCACGACCGACCCCGCGATGAGCACGTAGGCCAGCCAGGTGCCGGCCGCGGCGCCGGCCTCCATGAGCCCGACCTTGCCGAGGAAGCCGGAGAACGGCGGGATGCCCGCGAGGTTCATCGCCGGGATGAAGAACAGCACGCCCAGCAGCGGCGCCGCTCGCGCCAGTCCACCGAGCTCGGAGAGCGCGGTGCTGCCGCCGCGGCGCTCGACCAGCCCGGCGACGAGGAACAGCGTGGTCTGGATGGTGATGTGGTGGGCGACGTAGAAGATCGCCGAGGAGAACCCGGCGACGGACCCGATGGCGATGCCGAAGGTCATGTAGCCGATGTGGCTGACCAGGGTGAACGAGAGCATGCGCTTGAGGTCGTCCTGGGCCACCGCCCCGAGGATCCCGACGAGCATGGTGAGCAGCGAGGCCCACAGCAGCAGGTCGGTGAGTCGGCCGTCGGGGAAGAGCAGGGTCTGGGTCCGGATGATCGCGTAGACGCCGACCTTGGTGAGCAGGCCCGCGAAGACGGCGGTCACCGGTGCCGGCGCCGTCGGGTAGGAGTCCGGCAGCCAGCCCGACATCGGGAAGACGGCGGCCTTGATGGCGAAGCCGAGCAGGAGCATGACCTGCAGCGCGAGCCGCGTCCCGCTCGGCAGCGCGTCCAGGCGGCCGGCGAGCTGCGCGAGGTTCACGGTGCCGGTCGCGGCATACACGAGGGCGATCGCGACCAGGAAGACCAGGGAGGAGAGCATGCTCACGAGCACGTAGGTGACGCCGGCCCGCACGCGCGGGGGTGTGCCGCCGAGGGTGAGCAGCACGAAGCTCGCCATGAGCAGCATCTCGAAGCCGACGTAGATGTGGAACAGGTCACCGGAGACGAAGGTGGTGGCGACGCCGGCGGCGAGCACCATCATCGTCGGGTGGAAGATCGGCAGCGGTGCCTCGCCGTCGCTCTCGTCGTCGAAGGACGAGCGCCCCTGCCCGATCGAGTAGAGCAGCACCGCCAGCGTCACCAGCGAGGAGACGACGAGCATGAGGGCGGCGAGCCGGTCGACGACGAGCACGATGCCGAGCGGCGGTGGCCACCCGCCGACGTCGACCACCTGCGGCCCGTCGTGGTCGGCGGCCCAGAGCAGCGCGCCGGAGACGCCGAGCACCACGGTCAGCACGGTCACCGACACGACGCGCTGGATGCGGGTATGCCGTCCCGCGGCGATCGTGATGCCGGCACCCACCAGCGGCAGCGCCACGGGCAGCGGGACGAGGGCGTCGAACGCCGCCGGGTGCAGCCCGCTCACCGCCGCTCCCCCTCGCCGACACCCGCGAACTCGCTGAAGTCCGGCGGTTCGTCCGGCTCGCGCTCGTAGTCACTGTCGGTCAGGTCGTTGGACTCCGCCTTCTGGGTGATCCGCGTGTCCTCCGGGTCGTCCTCCTGCACGTCGTGGTCGGACAGCTGCCAGGAGCGGTGGGCCAGGGCGAGGAGGAAGGCCGTGGTGCCGAGGGTGATGACGATCGCGGTCAGCACCATCGCCTGCGGCAGCGGGTCGCTCATGTCCGAGACGGGGCTGGCGCCGACGATCGGCGCCCGGCCGGCCGGGCCACTGGCCACGAGGAACAGGATGTTGGCCCCGTTGCCGAGCAGCAGCAGCCCGATGAGGGCCCGGACGATGCTGCGGGCGAGCAGCAGGTAGACGCCGGCGGCGAAGAGCACGCCGACGAGCAGGCAGAGGGTGAGGTTGGGGACCATCAGGGCGCCCCCTCCGCGCCGCGGGACCGACCGTGGACGGGCCGCCGGACGGCCCGACCCGCGGGACCGGGCCCGTCCTGCTCCTGCTCGATCAGGCCGTCGATCCCCGACCCGAGGCTGCGCAGGATGTCCAGCACCAGCCCGATGACGACGAGGTAGACGCCGATGTCGAAGAACACCGAGGTCACGAGGTGCACCGAACCGATCAGGGGCAGGTGCACGTCGAAGATCCAGCTCTGCAGCACGTCACCCCCGAAGGCCAGCGACACCAGCCCCACACCGGCGGACAGGAACAGCCCGGCACCGAGCAGCAGACCCGGCATGACCGGCGCCGCGGCGCGCAGCTCGTCCCGTTCACCGGCGAGGTAGCGGACGGCCAGGCCCAGCCCGACGACGAGCCCCGCGGCGAACCCGCCGCCGGGGTGGTTGTGCCCGGAGAAGAGCAGGTAGAGCGACCAGAGCACCATCGTGTGGAAGACCAGCCGGGTGACGACCTCGAAGATCACCGAGCGCCGCTCCGGGCTCATGGCCGAGCCCTCGGCCAGCCACGGGCTGCCGGCGTTGCCCCCCACCGAGGCGTGCGTGCGGCGCAGGCTGCGTGCCTTCTCCAGCAGCCGCCGGCTCAGCGTCAGGTTGTCCTCGCGCAGGAAGATCAGGCTGGCCACGCCGGTCGCGGCCACGAGGACGACCGAGATCTCGCCCATGGTGTCCCACGCGCGGATGTCCACCAGGGTCACGTTGACGATGTTGTTGCCGCCGCCGAACTCCACGGCCCCCTCGGCGAACCTCGCCGTCATCGGCCCGGCGCTGCGGACGCTGGTCGCGGTGAGCGCGAGGGCCGTGACGACGGCGCCGACGGCGATCCCGAGCAGGGCCCGTGCCCGCCGGGTCATCCGCGAGGGGTTGTCGTTGAACTTTCCGGACAGCCGGCGGACGACGAGGACGAAGACGACGAGGGAGAGGGTCTCGACGAGCACCTGGGTCAACGCGAGGTCGGGTGCGCCGTGCAGCAGGAAGAGCAGCGCGGTCCCGTAGCCGGTGACGCCGACGAGGAAGACGGCACGCAGCCGGCGCCGGGCGCGGGTGGTGAAGAAGGCGGCCGCGGCGATGAGCACGGCGACGGCCGGCTGGGTGAGGTTGTCGGCCCACCGCACCTGCGAGGGCCACGCCACCCCCCTCAGCAGCACGACACCGGGGACCGCGACCGTGGTGACCAGGACCAGCCCGAGCGAGAGCGGCAGCGAACCGCGCTGCAGCGCACCGGTCACCTCGAGCGAGACCCGGTCCAGGCTGCGCATCAGCAGGCGGTATCCGCCCTCGGCGCTCGGACGTTGCGGCAGGAGCGCCTGGCCACGCTCGACCTGCGAGCGCAGCAGGAACAGGCCGGCGCCCAGGGCCACCGTGAGGGCCGAGAGCAGCAGCGCGGGCGTGAGTCCGTGCCACAGGCCGAGGTGCACGGACTGCTCCGGTGCGGGCCACTGCTGCACGTAGTGGCGCACGAACTGCTCGCCCCGGCCGGCGGCCGGTCCACCCGCGACGGTGAGCACGGAGAGCAGGACCGGAACGCCGACGAGCAGGGGCCCGGTGGGCTCGACCCGGCTCGGCTCGCGGGCCGGCCGGTCACCGAAGGCGCCCCACAGGAAGCGCGCCGCGTAGGCGAAGGTCAGGACCGACCCCGCCACCAGCGCGGCCAGGGTCCACCCGCTCCACCCGGCCGGGCCACCGGCACCGGGCAGCAGGGAGGTGTACGCCGCCTCCTTCCCGACGAACCCCAGCATCGGCGGTATGCCGGCCATGGACGCCGCGGCGACCAGCGAGGTCACGGCGAGTGCCGGCATACGGCGGCGCAGGCCACTGAGCTCGCGCAGGTCCCGCGTCCCGCAGCGGTGGTCGATGGCGCCGACGACCAGGAACAGGCAGGACTTGAACAACGCGTGGCCGACGAGGACGGTCACCCCGGCGAGCGCGGCCGCACGCGTCCCGGTGCCGACGAGCACCGTGAGGTAACCCAGCTGGCTCACGGTGCCGTAGGCGAGCAGCAGCTTGAGGTCGTGCTGGCGCAGCGCACGCCAGCCGCCGAGCAGCATCGTTCCCGCCCCCAGCACGAGCAGCAGCGGCCGCCAGACCGGGACGTCGGCGAAGGCGGGGGCGAGCCGGGCGACGAGGTAGATGCCGGCCTTGACCATCGCGGCGGCGTGCAGGTAGGCGCTCACCGGGGTGGGGGCTGCCATCGCGCCGGGGAGCCAGAAGTGGAACGGGACGAGCGCGGACTTGCTCACGGCGCCGACGAGGAGCAGGGCCACCGCCGTCGTCGCCAGGGTGCCGGTCGGCGGGTGGGCGAGCAGGGCCGACAGGCGGTAGGTGCCCGTCTCCTCCCCCAGCAGGACGATGCCGGTGAGCATGGCCAGCCCGCCGGCGGTGGTGACGACGAGGGCCTGGGTCGCGGCGGACCGGCTCGACCTGCTGGCCGGGCGGTGCCCGATCAGCAGGTAGGACAGGATGGTCGTCAGTTCCCAGAACAGGTAGAGGACCAGCAGGTCGTCGGAGGTGACCAGGCCGAGCATGGCGCCGGCGAATCCGGTGAGGCAGGAGGCGAACTGGGCCAGTCCGGGCTCGTCGTCGGCGAAGTAGTCGGCGCAGTAGAGCAGCACGAGCGCACCGACGCCGCCGACGACCAGGGTCAGCAGCCACGCGAGGGTGTCGAGCCGGAACGACAGTCCCATGCCGATCGACGGGACCCACGGCACCGAGGTCGACGGGAGGTGGCCGCCCAGCACGGCTCCGGTCTGCGACAGCGCCCACGCCGCCGCGGCGGCGGGCGGTGCCGCGAGGAGCAGGAACGCCTTGCGACCCCAGAGCCGCACCAGGAGTGGCGCGACGACGGCAGCGAGAAGGTGCACACCGAGGAGCGCGAGCAACGGCGCCTCCCTCGTGATCGTCGTGACCGACTCAGCGTCGGCGTCGCGGCGTCACCTGCGGAGCACGCACAGCCGCTGCCCCGCAGGAGGCACGATCCTATCCGCCGGACAACACCGCCGACCCGGCCGTCTCACGCCTGCGGCCACGGCCACAGGCCGTTGACGCGCATGCAGTGTTCTGCGGCGGCGAGGACGGCCTCCCCACGGTCACCGAGTCCCTCGCGCACCCAGGTCCGCCACTGCTCCGCGCTGATCCCCTCGGCCGACGCCCCCATCGCGAGCCGGGCCAAGTCAGTGATGTGCCCGGAACAGGCCGCTCGGTCAAGGCCCTCCACGTTGCCGGCCGGGCTCTCGACGAGTTCGCCGTGCGCCGCGAGCAACCCTTGTTCCGCATCCACGAACGCCTGCTGTGTCTGCTCTCGGTAGCCCACGGTCCCGACCATAGCCCCACCATTTGCACTTGTGACCCTCCCACAACGCGAGTAGAACCTAATGGACTCGAGCTCTGCACGAGATGAGGTGGTGGCGTGTCCGACCCCGAAGCACCTGCCAAGGAGACGGGACGCCCCGGGAGATCGACCTCCTCGGACGAGCTGGCGCCGTTGTTGCCGGCCGGTGAACCCATCGAGCAGCTGCTGCGCAAGGCGCAGTTCTTCCTGCCGGGCACCCCCAGCGACGACTACCGCACCCTGCACCGCGTCGGCGGACGCGCGGCGGAGGAGTTCTGGCACGAACGGTGGCGACACGACAAGGTGGTCCGCTCCACCCACGGCGTGAACTGCACCGGGTCCTGCTCCTGGAAGGTCTACGTCAAGGACGGGATCATCACCTGGGAGACGCAGCAGACCGACTACCCGTCGGTCGGTCCCGACTCCCCCGAGTACGAGCCGTGCGGCTGCCCGCGCGGCGCGTCCTTCTCCTGGTACACCTACTCCCCCTCGCGCGTGCGCTACCCCTACGTCCGGGGTCCGCTGCTGGAGATGTGGCGCGAGGCCCGCAGCCGGCTCGACCCCGTGGCAGCCTGGGCGGAGATCACCAACGACCCGGAGCGGACCGTGCGCTACAAGAGCGCCCGGGGCAAGGGCGGCTTCGTGCGGGCCTCGTGGCCCGAGGTGGTGGAGCTCATCGCCGCGGCGCACGTGCACACCGTCAAGCGCTACGGCCCGGACCGCGTGGTCGGCTTCTCGCCGATCCCGGCGATGTCGCAGGTGTCCTACTCGGTGGGGACGCGCTTCCTGTCGATGATCGGCGGCACGATCCTGTCGTTCTACGACTGGTACGCCGACCTGCCCCCCGCCTCCCCGCAGGTGTTCGGCGACCAGACCGACGTGCCCGAGTCCGGCGACTGGTGGAACTCGTCCTACCTCGTCGTGTGGGGAACGAACCTGCCGATCACGCGCACGCCGGACGCGCACTTCATGACCGAGGCGCGCTACCGCGGCCAGAAGGTCGTGGTGGTCAGCCCGGACTACTCCGACCACACCAAGTTCGCGGACGACTGGCTCGCCGCGGTGCCCGGCACGGACGGCGCCCTGGCGATGGCGATGGGCCACGTCGTCCTCACCGAGTTCTTCCGTGACCGGCAGGTGCCCTACTTCACCGACTACGTGAAGACGTACACCGACCTGCCGTTCCTCGTGACCCTGCGCGAGCACGGCGACGCGTGGGTGCCCGACCACTTCCTGACCGCGGCCGACCTCGGCGACACGGTCGGGGAGGAGGCCGCCGAGTTCAAGACGGTGGTGCTCGACGCCGCCGGCGTGCCGCGGGTGCCGAACGGCTCCATCGGGTTCCGGCACTCCCCCACAGGCGTGGGTCGCTGGAACCTCGACCTCGGTGAGGTCGACCCGCTGCTCACCCTCCACGGGCGCCATGAGGACGCCGTGCCCGTCGACCTGCCGCGCTTCGATGTCGGTGAGACACAAGGCGGTTCGGTCATCCGCCGGGGGGTCCCGGTGCGGCGGGTCGCCGGCCGCCTGGTCACCACGGTCTTCGACCTCCTGATGGCGCAGTATGCCGTCCCGCGCGACGGGCTCCCCGGCGAGTGGCCGTCGGGTTACGACGACCCCGTCCTCGGCACGCCCGCGTGGCAGGAGCAGATCACCACCGTGCCCGCGGCCGCTGCGGCGCGCGTGGCGCGGGAATTCGCCCGCAATGCCGAGCTGTCGCACGGGCGCTCGATGATCGCGATGGGCGCCGGCACCAACCACTGGTACCACTCCGACCAGATCTACCGGACCTTCTTCACCCTGGTGATGCTGTGCGGCTGCGAGGGCGTCAACGGCGGCGGCTGGGCGCACTACGTGGGCCAGGAGAAGGTGCGCCCGCTCACCGGCTTCCAGAACCTCGCCTTCGCCATGGACTGGCAGCGGCCCACTCGGCACATGACGGGCACGTCCTTCTTCTACCTGCACACCGACCAGTGGCGCTACGAGAAGTTCGGCGCCGGTGAGCTCGCCAGCCCGCTGGGGCGGGGGACCTTCCGCGGGCGTGCCTTCGCCGACTGCCTCGCCCAGGCGAGCCGCATGGGGTGGACTCCCTCGCACCCCACCTTCAACCGCAACCCCCTCGACCTGTGCGACGAGGCCGTCGCGGCCGGGCGGTCGGTGCCCGACCACATCGTCGAGGAGCTCAAGGCCGGCCGGCTGAAGTTCGCCAACACCGACCCCGACGACCCGGCGAACTTCCCCCGCGTCCTGACCGTCTGGCGCGCCAACCTGCTCGGCTCCTCCGGCAAGGGCATGGAGTACTTCATGCGCCACCTGCTCGGCACCGAGGACGCGGTGCGCGCCGACGAGACGGCACCCGAGGGCCGCCCGGTGGAGCTGACGTGGCGCGACCCCGCCCCCCGCGGCAAGCTCGACCTCGTCACCACCCTCGACTTCCGGATGACCAGTTCCTGCACGCACGCCGACATCGTGCTGCCCGCCGCCACGTGGTACGAGAAGCACGACATCTCCACCACCGACATGCACCCGTTCGTGCACTCGTTCAACCCGGCGATCGCCCCGCCGTGGGAGGCCAAGACCGACTTCGAGACGTTCCACCTGATCGCGCGCGCGTTCTCCCGGCTCGCCGCCCAGCACCTCGGCACCCGCACCGACGTGATCGCGGCACCGCTGATGCACGACAGCCCCGACGAGATCGCCCAGCCCGGTGGCCGCATGCTCGACTGGACCCGGGGCGAGTGCGACCCGATCCCCGGCCGGACGATGCCCAAGCTCATCACCATCGAGCGGGACTACTCCGTCGTCGACCAGAAGCTGGCCGCGATCGGCCCGCTCAACGACACCTTGGGCACCGGGGTCAAGGGCCTGAGCTGGAAGCCGGTCGAGGCGATGGACTACCTCGGCCGGGTGAACGGCCGGATCCGGGGCGGCGTCGCCGACGGACGGCCGGCGCTCACCCGCGACGTGCACCTCGCCGAAGGGTTGCTCGCCCTCTCCGGCACCACGAACGGGCGCGTGGCCGTCCAGGGGTGGCGGGAGATGGAGCAGCAGACCGGTCAACGGCTCGCCGACCTCGCGGAGGAGCGCGCCGACCAGCAGATCACCTTCCACGACACTCAGGTGCAGCCGCGCGCCGTCATCACCTCCGCGGAGTGGTCCGGCAGCGAGTCCGGCGGCCGGCGCTACGCCCCGTTCGTGGTCAACGTCGAACGGCTCACCCCGTGGCACACCCTCACCGGCCGGATGCAGTTCTTCCTCGACCACGACTGGATGGCCGAGTACGGCGAGCTGCTCCCGGCATACCGTCCGCCGCTCAACTATCGGAGCTTCTACGGCAACCAGGGCGTCGGGGAGGAGGGCAGACCCGAGATCACGGTGCGCTACCTCACCCCGCACTCGAAGTGGTCGATCCACAGCGAGTACCAGGACAACCTGCACATGCTGCGCCTCTTCCGCGGCGGGCCGGTGATCTGGATGAACCCGGACGACGCGAAGGTCATCGGGGTCACGGACAACGACTGGATCGAGGCGTTCAACCGCAACGGTGTCGTGGCCTGCCGCGCGGTGGTGAGTCACCGGATGCCGCCGGGGACGGTGTACATGTACCACGCCAAGGACCGGCACCTGATGACCCCGCGGTCGGAGATCTCCGGCTGGCACGGCGGTGGCGACAACTCCCTGACCCGGCTGATCATCAAGCCGACCCACGTCATCGGTGGATACGGGCAGTTCTCCTGGGGGTTCAACTACTACGGCCCGACCGGGAGCCAGCGTGACGAGTGGACCGTCATCCGCCGGCGGTCCCAGGAGGTGGAGTTCTGATGCGCGTCAAGGCGCAGATGGCCATGGTCATGAACCTCGACAAGTGCATCGGGTGCCACACCTGCACCGTGACCTGCAAACAGGTGTGGACGAACCGGCCGGGCACCGAGTACGTCTACTTCAACAATGTCGAGACCAAGCCCGGCATCGGCTACCCGAAGCGCTACGAGGACCAGAACCAGTGGCACGGCGGCTGGACGCTCGACAAGAAGGGGCGGCTGCAGCTGCGGGCCGGTGGCCGGCTGAAGAAGCTGCTGTCGATCTTCTACAACCCCGACCTGCCCTCGATCGACGACTACGGCGAGCCGTGGACCTACGACTACCAACGCCTCATCGACGCCCCGCTCGGCACACACAACCCGTCGGCCCACTCGATCTCCGCGTTGAGCGGGCAGGACATGACGATGAAGTGGGGCGGCAACTGGGACGACGACCTCGCCGGCTCGCCGGTCACCGCCGTCCAGGACCCCAACCTCGCCGGGCTCGAGGACAAGGTCAAGATGGAGTTCGAGCAGGCGTTCATGTTCTACCTGCCGCGCATCTGCGAGCACTGCCTGAACCCCTCCTGTGTCGCATCCTGCCCCTCCGGCGCGATGTACAAGCGCGACGAGGACGGGATCGTCCTGGTCGACCAGGACCGTTGCCGCGGTTGGCG
>NZ_DASSTI010000071.1:0-8292 GCF_035708005.1 Segeticoccus sp.
GTTCACCAAGGTCGAGAACACCTCGTTCGAGTTCGGCAAGGTGTCGATCAAATGGTTCGAGGACGGCGTGCTCAACGCGGCTTATAACTGCATCGATCGGCATCTGGAAAAACGCGGCGACCAGACCGCGATCATCTGGGAAGGCGACGATCCCTCGCAGTCGAAGCACATCACCTATCGCCAATTGCACGACGAAGTCTGCAAGATGGCCAACATCCTCAGACTGCGCAATGTCAAGAAAGGCGATCGCGTCACCATCTACCTGCCGATGATTCCGGAAGCTGCCTACGCAATCCTCGCTTGCGCACGGATCGGCGCGATCCACTCGGTGGTGTTCGGCGGCTTCGCCCCGGCCGAGCTGTCCGCCCGGATCGAGGACGCCAAGCCCAAGGTGGTCGTCTCGGCGTCCTGCGGGATCGAACGCACCCGGGTGGTGCCCTACAAGCCGATGCTCGATGAGGCGATCGAGCGCTCGGCGCACAAGCCGGAGTACTGCGTCATCCTGCAGCGGCCCGAGGAGCGGGCGCCGATGGGCGAGCGCGACCTGGACTGGGCTCAGCTGATCCACCCGGACGCGGTCGCCCCGGCCGGGTGCGTGCCGGTGGAGGCCACCGACCCGCTCTACATCCTCTACACCTCCGGCACGACGGGCCGCCCGAAGGGCATCGTCCGCGACCACGGTGGCCACGCCGTGGCGCTGCGGTGGTCGATGACCAACGTCTTCGGCATGCAGCCCGGCGACGTGTGGTTCACCGCCAGCGACGTCGGCTGGGTCGTGGGGCACTCCTACATCGTCTACGCGCCACTGCTCACCGGCTGCACCACGGTGCTCTACGAGGGCAAGCCGGTCGGGACGCCGGACGCCAGCGCGTTCTGGCGGATCGTCGAACAGCACGGCGTGGCGGGGATGTTCACCGCGCCGACGGCCATCCGGGCGGTGAAGAAGGAGGACGTCGACGGGACGCTCATGAAGGAGCGCGACCTGTCTACGCTGCGCACCCTCTTCCTCGCTGGTGAGCGGCTGGACCCGGACACCTACCAGTGGGCGGTGGAGCGACTCGGCATACCGGTCATCGACAACTGGTGGCAGACCGAGACGGGCTGGCCGGTCGCCGCCGACCCGATGGGCCTGGAACCGCTGCCGGTCAAGCCGGGCTCGGCCACCGTGCCCGTCCCCGGGTATGACGTGCAGGTCCTGGACGAGCGCGGCACGCCGGTCCCTGCGGGGACCGAGGGCGCCATCTGCCTCAAGCTGCCGATGCCGCCGGGCACCCTGCCGACGCTGTGGGGGGACGACGAACGCTACGTGGCGTCCTACCTGTCCGCGCACGAGGGCTACTACCTCACCGGCGACGGCGGCTACCTCGACGAGGACGGCTACCTGTTCGTCATGGGCCGCACCGACGACGTGCTCAACGTCGCCGGGCACCGGCTGTCCACGGGCTCGATCGAGGCCGCGCTCGCCGGTCACCCCTCGGTCGCCGAGTGTGCGGTCATCGGAGTCCGGGACGAGCTCAAGGGCCAGGTGCCCCGGGCCCTGGTGGTGCTCAAGGCCGGGGTCGACGTGTCGGCGCCGGCCGACCTCGACCGGCTGCGCGAGGAGCTGGTCCAGCGCGTGCGCGACGAGGTCGGGGCGGTGGCGGCGCTGCGCCGGGTCGACGTCGTGCCCGGCCTGCCGAAGACCCGGTCGGGCAAGATCCTGCGGCGCACGATGCGGCAGATCGCCGACGGCGGGCAGCCGGCCGTGCCGAGCACCATCGAGGACCCGGCCGTGCTCGAGGGCCTCGGGCCGGTCCTGCGCTCCTGAGCCGCCGCAACATCGGCCCTGTGGACAACCTCGGGAGGGGCGCGTCCGACGGCTAGGTTCGCCCCTGAGAGGGAAGGGGGAACCATGAGTCGACTGTCCGTCGACCCCGCCGCGATGGCCTCGGAAGCCCGTGCCGTGGCGGAGGTTGCCGTCGAGCTGGAGACCGCGCGCGCTGCGGTGGTGACTGCCTTGGGGCAGGTTGCGGCGGCCGGCGGGGGCTCCGCGGTGGGCGTGGCCGCCGGGGAGGCAGCCCGCCGTTGGCAGGCGGCGCTCGCGGGCCTGTCCGGGTCCACGGGCGACCTCGGCGCCGGCGTGCGCCGGGCCGCCGGGTGCTACGCCGAGGTGGAGCGTGCCAACACGGGCGGGTCCCGGTGAGCCGCCTGATCGCCGGCTCGCCGGACGCCCTGCTCGTCGCGGCGCGGGTCCTCGAGGGTCAGGGCGGTGGCCTGCGCCACCGGGCGCGGCGGCTCGGTGGGGCCGCGCACGTGTCCGGCTGGGAGGGAGCGGCCTCGCTCAGCTACGCGACCCGCGCCCGGCAGGTGCAGCGCAGCCTGGTCGGGGAGGCCGAGCAGCTGGCCGTGCTGGCCCGGTCCACCGCGTCGTATGCCGAGCGCCTCCGGTCCGCGCAGCGGCAGGCCGACCTGCTGCAGCGCCGGCAGGAGCGGGCACGCGCCGAGCTGCACCGGCTGGACGCGACACCCTGCCGGCGGGGCGTCGACCCCGCGCACGAGGCGCGCCGCGCCTCCCTGGGCCAGGAGGTGGGCGTCCTGCAGGCGCGGCTCGACACGCTGGCCGACTCCGCGCAGCTGGATGCCCAGACCTTCGCCCGGGTGCTCGCGTTCGACCCGACCGCGCTGCTGCCCGGCTGGGCCCTCGGGGCACTCGCGCTCAAGGGCGCGGTCCTCGACGGCCGCAAGCTGATCCCGCGCAGCAGGCTGGTCGGCGCCATGGCACGGGACGTCGCGCGGGCCAAGTGGGTGCTCACCGGCGGCAACGTCACGGAGTGGCTGGCCCACCTCGAGAAGGCCGACCGCGCCGTTGAGCAACTGCGCCACGGCCGGGGCGAGCCGGGGTGGGCCGTCCGCCACCTGCCCGCACGGGCGGCAGGGCTGCTGGAGGGCAGCCAGCGCGTCGCGGGTCGGGCCTTCCTGCCGCTGACCGTCAAGGACGGTGTCGCCGACGTGGTGACCGGAGGCGGCTACCAGGACTGGCGCGAGCCGGCCACGCGGGTCATGGGTGGGGTGGGTGCCGCGTCGGCGCTCACCCTGCTCGTCGCCAGCGGTGGCACCGTGGCCGTGGTCGCCGGTGCGGGCCTGCTCGCCTACTCGGCGTGGAAGCTGGGCAACGCGGCGTGGGACCACCGGCACGAGATCGCTGAGTTCGGCCGCGGCGTCAAGCAGCTGGCGCAGCGAGGCTTCCGGGTGCAGCAACGGCTGGCCTCCCGGGCCGGCAGCTGGGCGGTGCGGCGGGCCGCCGACACCGTGCGCGAGGCCGGGCACGACCTCGGCCGGGCGCTGCGGACCGTCCACCTGCCGCGACCGCCCTGGCCGTCCTTCCCATGACGGACGGCGGCTGATGCCCATGCCCACCGTCTCCGGAGCGGTCCGGCCGCTGTTCGCCCTCACGGACGAGGAGCTGGCCGTGCTCGCCGGCGCCGACCAGGGTCCGGTCGCGATGCCGCACCTGGAGGCGCTGGGAGGTGAGGCACGCCGCGTCGCCGTGCACACGGCATACCGCTGCATGCTCGCCTCCGGGCTGGTCAGCCTGCCGACGCGCCCGCGGGCGAGGCCCGCCGCGACCGGTCAGCAGCCGGGTGGGGAGGACGTGGTCGCCGGCGACGACCTCGCGGAGCGGTCCTTCCCGGTGGAGCTCCCGGCCGAGCTCGACGCCGTGCTCGTGCTGCGGGAGGGCGCGCCGGTGCTGCTGTCGGTGCAGCGACAGCTCGCGGGCGAGCAGGTGCTGCGGTACGTGCACCTGGTGGAGGAGGTGGCGCTCGTCGAGGACGTCCTGGCCACCGGGCTGCACCGCTTCGGGCGGGTGCCGCGGGAGGAGCTGGCCTGCTGCCTGCAGCAGTTCCTCGTGCCGGACGACGCGGTCATCGGCAGCGGGACACTGACCGTGGACCTCGACACCGTGGACCTCAAGCAGGCGGACCTCAAGCAGGCGGACCCACGCGCGGAGGTCGGGGAGGCGCAGCAGCTGCTCGCGCGGGCCACGGTCAACGCCGACGCCCTCGTCCGGCACGACGCCGAGACCGGGCCCGGGGAGCTGCTCGGGATGTTCCTCGGGCCGGAGGGCAGCTGGGCCACGAGCAACCGCTTCGGCGCGGGTGGCCCGCTCGCCTTCGAGCCGCTCGACCCCACCTCGGTCGGGGCGCGACTCGTCGCACTCGTGTCGCAAGCCGAACAGTGCGTGACAATGAGGCCGTGACTACTCGACGCGACCTCGTCCTGCTCGGTTCGACCGGGTCGATCGGCACCCAGGCGATCGACGTCGTCCGCCGCAACCCCGACCGGTTCCGGGTGCGCGCCCTCAGCGCCGGCGGGGGCAACCTGGAGCTGCTGGGCCGGCAGGCGGTCGCGCTGGACGTGGAGCGCGTCGGGGTGGCCCGCGGGTCCGTCGAGGAGGTGCGCGCGGCGCTGGACGTGGCGGCGAGCGAGTCCGGCCGGTCCGGCTACACCCCTGAGGTGGTCGTCGGTCCCGACGCCAGCACCGAGCTCGCCGCCGGCCCGGCCGACGTGGTGCTCAACGGCATCACCGGCTCGATCGGGCTGAAGCCCACCCTGGCGGCCCTGGAGGCCGGCACCACCCTGGCGCTTGCGAACAAGGAGTCGCTGACCGTCGGCGGTCCGCTGGTCAAGGCCGCCGCCAAGCCGGACCAGATCGTGCCGGTCGACAGCGAGCACAGCGCGCTGGCCCAGTGCCTGCGGGGCGGCACGCCCGACGAGGTGGCCCGGCTGGTGGTCACCGCCAGCGGGGGGCCGTTCCGCGGCCGCACCCGCGAGCAGCTGCTCGACGTCACGCCGGCCCAGGCGCTCGCCCACCCGACCTGGGACATGGGGCGGATGGTCACCACCAACTCCGCCACCCTGGTCAACAAGGGTCTGGAGGTGATCGAGGCGCACCTGCTGTTCGACCTGCCCTTCGACCGCATCGAGGTCGTCGTGCACCCGCAGTCGGTGATCCACTCGATGGTGGAGTTCCGCGACGGCGCCACCCTGGCGCAGGCCTCGCCGCCGGACATGCGGCTGCCGATCGCCCTCGGGTTGGCCTGGCCGGAGCGGGTCCCGGGCGCGGCACGAGCCTGCGACTGGACGCAGGCGAGCGCCTGGGAGTTCTTCCCGCTGGATGACGAGGCGTTCCCGGCCGTGGCCCTCGCCCGCCGCGTGGGGGAGCAGGGCGCCACCTTCCCGGCCGTGTTCAACGCGGCCAACGAGGTGTGTGTCGACGCCTTCCACGACGGCCGGATCCGGTTCGTCGACATCGTCGACACGGTGGCACAGGTGGTCGACCAGGCCGAGGACGACGCCGACGGGGCTCCCGGGGTGAACGATCCCGACGGGTTGGACGTTGACACGGTGCTGCGGGCCGACGCCTGGGCGCGTGCTCGGGCGGCGCAGCTGCTCGGACTGCCACCGACCGGATCGATCGGCGCTCCTGCGACGTCGCCGCTGACGGGTGCGGGCGCCCGGGGAAGTGAGGCACTGGACCGGTGATGTACCTCGCGGGAGTCCTCGTGCTGGCCGTCGGTGTCGGCCTGTCGATTGCACTGCACGAGCTGGGGCACCTCGTGCCGGCGAAGCTGTTCGGCGTCAAGGTGACGCAGTACATGATCGGTTTCGGCCCGACCCTGTGGTCGCGCCGGTTCGGCGAGACCGAGTACGGCGTCAAGGCGATCCCGCTCGGCGGCTACTGCCGCATGATCGGCATGCTGCCGCCGCGTCCGCACGACCGGCCCGGCCAGCTGCGCGGCTCCACGACCGGGCGGGTGAGCCAGCTCACCGAGCAGGCGCGTGCGGAGTCGATGCACGAGATCCAGCCCGGTGACGAGGACCGGGTCTTCTACAAGCTGGCGTCGTGGAAGAAGCTCGTCGTGATGACCGGCGGGATCACCACCAACCTCCTGATCGCCGTGCTGCTGCTCGGGGGGATCGCCACGCTCTACGGGCTGCCGAAGGTCACCGCGGCCAAGGTCGTCGGCGTCACCGCCTGCGTCCCGGCCACCTCCCAGGTCACCAAGCTGCCCTCCGGCGGCTCCGCCGGTCCCGACTGCGCCGGCCTGCCGCCGTCGCCGGCCAAGCAGGCGGGTCTGCATCGCGGGGACCGGCTGGTGTCGGTGGCCGGCACGAAGATCACCACCCCCGACGACGCGACCCGCGCCATCCGCGCGCACGGCGGCCAGCGGATCCCGGTCGTCGTCGAGCGGCACGGCCAGCGGCTCACGCTGCACCTCACGCCCACCCCGGCGCTGCGTCCGGTGGTCAACGCCCAGGGCAACCCTGTGACCGGTTCCGACGGCAAGCCGCTGATGAAGAAGGTCGGGGTCGTCGGGACCGTGATCGGCGCCGAGGGTGCGGTGGTGCGCCAGCCGATCTCGAAGGTCCCCGAGTTCGTCGGGTCGGCGCTGGGGCAGACCTTCGCCATCTTCGGGAAGATCCCGCAGAAGATGGTGGGGGTCTGGAACGCCGCCTTCGATCACCAGCCCCGCAGCGTCAACAGCCCGATCTCCGTGGTGGGGGCCGGCCGGCTCGCCGGTGACCTCGCCGGCACCGCCGGCGTCTCGCTGACCGCGAAGTTCGTCTCGCTGCTCGGCCTCATCGCCTCGCTGAACATCGCGCTGTTCGTCTTCAACCTCATCCCCCTGCTGCCGATGGACGGCGGTCACGCCGCCGGCGCCGTCTGGGAGGCACTGCAGCGGGCCTTCGCCCGGGTCACCGGGCGTCGCGACCCCGGTTACGTCGACGTCGCCAAGGGCCTGCCGATCGCCTACGGCGTCACGACGGTGCTCATCGTCATGTCCGCGCTGCTCATCTACGCCGACATCGTCAACCCGGTCCAGCTCGGCGGCTGAGCGGCGGCGCGAGGCTCGGGACGGGGACGGTGAGCCTGCATGTCGGGAGCCGAATGAGATACTCGTGGGTATGACGGTTCAGCTCGGTATGCCGGCAAGCCCACCTCCGGTCCTCGCGCCCCGGCGCCCCTCGCGCAAGATCCGGGTGGGCAAGGTGGAGGTCGGCGGTGACGCGCCGGTCTCCGTGCAGTCGATGTGCACCACGCCGACGACCGACATCAACGCCACCCTGCAGCAGATCGCCGAGCTCACCGCGGCCGGCTGCGACATCGTGCGCGTCGCCTGCCCGAGCGCCGACGACGCCGAGGCCCTGCCGGAGATCGCCAAGCACTCCCAGATCCCGGTCATCGCCGACATCCACTTCCAACCGAAGTACGTCTTCGCGGCAATCGAGGCCGGCTGCGCCGGTGTCCGGGTCAACCCGGGCAACATCCGCAAGTTCGACGACCAGGTCAAGGAGATCGCCCAGGCCGCCAAGGACCACGGCGTCTCGCTGCGCATCGGCGTCAACGCCGGCTCCCTCGACAAGCGGCTCCTGGCGAAGTACGGCAAGCCCACCGCCGAGGCCCTCGTGGAGTCCGCCGTCTGGGAGGCCAGCCTGTTCGAGGAGCACGACTTCCACGACTTCAAGATCTCGGTCAAGCACAACGACCCGGTTGTGATGGTGCGTGCCTACGAGATGCTCGCCGAGCGGGGTGACTGGCCGCTGCACCTCGGCGTCACCGAGGCCGGCCCGGCCTTCCAGGGCACGATCAAGTCGGCCACCGCCTTCGGCGCGCTGCTCTCGCGCGGCATCGGCGACACCATCCGGGTCTCCCTGTCGGCGCCGCCGGTCGAGGAGGTCAAGGTCGGCATCCAGATCCTGCAGTCCCTCAACCTGCGGCCGCGCAAGCTCGAGATCGTGTCCTGCCCGTCCTGCGGCCGGGCGCAGGTCGACGTCTACAAGCTCGCCGACGAGGTCACCGCCGGGCTCGACGGCATGGAGGTCCCGCTGCGCGTGGCGGTCATGGGCTGCGTCGTCAACGGGCCCGGCGAGGCGCGCGAGGCCGACCTCGGCGTGGCCTCCGGCAACGGCAAGGGGCAGATCTTCGTCAAGGGCGAGGTCATCAAGACCGTCCCCGAGTCCGAGATCGTCGAGACGCTCATCGAGGAGGCGATGCGTATCGCCGAGGAGATGGACGCGCCCGTCGGCGCCTCTGACACCGGTGGTCCAGGGGGCCCGACCGTCACGGTCGGCTAGTTCCGCACGTCCGCACCGACGGGCTCACCCGATGGTGATGAGCACGACGGCGACCGTGCAGACCACCAGGCCGAACTGCTGCAGGCGGCGCCACCGCTCGTGCAGCAGCACCCGCGCGAGCAGCACGGTCACGCCGGGGTAGAGCGAGGTGAGCACCGCGACGACCGCGAGCTC